>DASQXC010000213.1:0-5893 GCA_035639935.1 Terriglobales bacterium | reverse complement strand
ACCGTCGACGTCTGGCTCGCCAACAGCGGTCGGTTTGGGCTCACGCTTTGTGACAATAGTCTAGGCGGTCGGCTCATGCTCAGCGCCAATGGGCTCAAGCTCGCTGACAATGGCTCGACAACAGCGCAACCGGCTCACGCTCAGTGACAATGGTGCAGCCAGCCCATGACGATTGATGTTCAAAGCGGTATACCGGTTTTGAGGATCTGCTGTTTAAGCTCCGCGGCGCGCTCCTCGGGTAACTGCCCATAGAGCAGCGCGCGGATTTCGGCCGCGCGGACGTTGAGCAGTTCCGACAGTGCCTTTACGTTGTAGCCGTAGCGGGTCAGCGTCGGCTCCAGGGCATTAATATCCGGCGCCATCGTCGCTTTGACGACGTCCGCTGAGACGGTCTTTTCGCCGAAGCGGTAGGCATGCTCCAGGGCGAGCGTGAGATAGTATTCCACTTGCAGGGGCGTGACCAAGCACTGGGCTAGCAGGTCGATCGTCTCCTCGGTGACCATATCGGTTGGCTTCACTTTCGGCTGGGCGCACTGCTGCAATAACCATAGCAGGAAGCGTTTCTGCTGACCCTTGATGCCGTCCAGTTCCAGCACCGTCGCGCGGGCACCGATCTCCTCAAGAGTGGGGCGGCGCAGGTCGTTTTTTAGCTTCGGGTGGCCAGCCAGCATTATCGTCAGCTGGCCGCCACGGCGGCGCACCCGCTCGATGATGCGCTTGAGGCTGCGCAGCGTTTGACCGTGGAGCTCATGAGCGTCGTCGACAAAGAGCACGATCGGTTTTTCATGGCGCAGGATAAGCTTGACCAAGGCCCGTTCGCTTTTCTCGGGCTTGGTTGGCGGCTCACCGTCTTTCTCAGTCGCCAGATCATAAAACAGTGCCAGCTTCAGCGTGCTGAGGTTCACCCGATCTACATCCACAGCAAGCGATTCGGCGATCGCAAAGCGGCCTTCTTTTTTGAGCCGGTCCTGAAGCTGCCACAACAGCGTGGTTTTACCGCAGCCGACCATGCCGGCGAGCGCGACCAAGCCGCTCTCGCGGATGGCGGCCTCTAGCTCCTTCAGCAGCTGTTTGTGGTGGTCGGTCTCGAAATAGCCGGCCTGGCGCAGGCCGCGGGCGAGTCCAAAGTGGTCCATGATCTCCGTGAGCATAGCTTACCTCCCAAGCATCGGTTCAATGTGGCGCCGGACATGGTCAAACACCGCCTGCTTGGCGAGTGTGGTCAGGAGCAGCGCGTTCAGCGCCTCAAGCTGCGCCGGCGGCAGTTTGGCGAGCGCTATGCCGAGATGGTCGGCGATGGCGCGTTTGGCGTCGAGTACGCTGGGAAATGCCAGTTGGTGAAAGGGATCGGGGTCGCGGAACGGCTGCGTTGGCGGCTCGAACGCCTGCCACGTGCCTGATAGCTTGGGCCGGTCGCTGAGTGCTGCGCGCGGCAGCGCCAGCCGTGAAGCCAACGCCTCGATCCGGTCAGCCCGCTTTTCAGTCGCCGTTTTCCTGAACCGACGATAGCGATGCAACGGAATGGGTCCGCTCACCGGTCGGTACGGCCCGTAACGGCGCTCGCCGTATTCGACGAAGATCTCGTCGTCAAAAAGCCCAAACCACAGGGTCACGGTCTCGCCGGCCAGATCGGGGCCAACTTCATAGGCCACGCCGTCGACCGTCACCCGCGCGTCGCCGCCAACTTTGCGGCTTTCTGGCTCGCGGGCAAACGTGCAGAACCGCCCCCAATCGCACATCTCACGCAGGCCTTCGGGCGGGAGGTGTTTCATCCAGTCTTCGATCCGCGAGTGCGGTTCTGAACGGTGCGGCATGTCGTTGTAGCGCAGCAGGAAGTTGAACAGCCAAGCGTTGGCTTCTTCTTCGGTTCCCGGTTTGTGGAAGTGGTAAAGCGTCTCGTGGAGTTCTTTGACCGACCTGAAGGGGCGCTCCACTTTACCTTTCGAACGGGCCGTCGTGCGGCGGCCGTCTTTGCCACTCGGCAAGTGGGTGATAACCTCGATGTCGAGCAGGCGCATGACCCGCTGAAAGATCGCGCTGCGCGACACCGGCCCGGGGTCTAGATACAGGGCGAGCGGTCGCCCATACACGGGCAAGCGTTCACCAGACTTCGGCGCCATGGCGTTAAATAAAAACCGCAGCGCGGCTTCAGCCTCCTCACCGTAGGTGCAGCGGTATTCTTGATAGGCGGCGCCGCTGCGATCGTCCACCACGCTGAAGAGCATCAGCGTCGGCGGCCCTCTGGTGGCGTCTACCCAGCCCGGTTTCTCGATGTGCTTGAGGTCGGACGGGCTCAGATCAAACTGCCATAGCGCGTTACTGTGGCGCGCCTGAAAGCGTACCGCCGGCGGCTCGCGCGTCAACCGTTGCCGGTCTAGGCCCCAGTGCTTGAGGTAGCGGTTAACGGTCGGCTTGGTCAGCACGCCTTTGGGCGCCCGAGTAAAGCCGTCTGGCGTATCCAGTCCGTAATCCTCCAGTAGTCGGATCGCCCCGGCCGTGGAGAGGTGACGCCCCTTGCGGTTCGAGGTACGGAGCTTAATCGCGGCCACCAGTTCGCAGTAGCGGACTAGCTCCGCCTCGGGTAGAACTTTCGGCACGCCACGGTCTTTACGGTGTGCCGGGTGCAGCTGCCCACCGGCGCGCAGCTTGCGGTACAGTGTATATTCCGACACCCCAAAGAGTGCGGCCGTCTCTCGCACCAGCCGCCGGCGCTCGGCGCTTTGCGGTGGCAGCGCATTCAGCCGCCGGCGCAGGTCGAGCAGCGCTTCAGCCGAGAGGGTTTTGGGCGGCATGGTGCCGGCTTGCCGTGCGCGACCCGCGGCCGCCGTCCGTGGTTTCCAACAGCCGCTGCCCGGCGGCCTTGACGGTGCCATCGCCGTTGACATAGGCATACAAAGTCGTGGTGGTGATGCCGAGTCGCCGAGCCACTTCGCTCGGCTTTGCCTGTGGGTCGGCCAGTGCCACCATGGCCATCTTCATCACCGCTTGAGTCATCTTGCGCGGCCGTCCACCCAGTCGCCCCCGCGCTCGGGCCGCTGCCAAGCCCGCGTTAGTGCGCTCACGGATCAATTCTGCCTCAAACTCGGCCAGCGCAGCGAAAATGCCGAACACTAAGCGCCCGTTGGCCGTGGTGGTGTCGATCTGCGCGCCAGCGCCGGAGAGCACCTTCAAGCCGATGTCGTGTTGGCTCAACTCGTCGATCGTGTTGACCAGATGCTTAAGGTCGCGCCCCAAGCGGTCAAGCTTCCAGACCACGAGCGTATTGCCAGGTTGGAGGGCTTTCAGACACGCCGCGAGGCCTGGGCGGTCGTCTTTACGGCCCGAGCCGAGGTCCTCGTAAATCCGCACCGGTTCAACGCCCGCCTCTAGCAGCGCGTCGCGCTGGAGGTGCAGCACCTGGCTGCCATCACTTTTGGATACACGCATATAACCGATCAGCATCGCTCGCTCACCGACACCGCCAGAAAAGCTAAAACCGCACTAGCAATCGCGCGCTGATTTTCTGGTCGGGTTTTCTTGTGCTTTCATCCAGCATAAGCCATACTCATAGCGTTCGCAAGAAAAACCCTCGTTTCCCGGACAATAGGCAATGGCTGCAAACGACCCAAAGCGGACATCGCGAAAGCCGGTCTGACGCATTAACCCCGGACTGACTCAAGAGCCCACTGAATCATCGACCACTGAGGAATCATGCTGTGACAGCATCAGATCCCATCGACAGTCAGATCAGATACGTCCTCACTCAGAACGCATCCAAGCTCGAAGCCGAATCGTATACACAGGACAAGTTCATCGCCCTTCTGTCGGAGCTGGCCGCAGCGACCTGGAAGGCACAGGATCGCGAGCCTGTTTCCGTAGATGCTGAAGCGGCAGTCGCTTCTATGTCGCTTGAAGCGAGGGCGACAGCTTTCCTGCAACTGTGTGTCGACTGTGGTTTTCTGGTGCGGGGCGACGCCGGTACATTGCGATTTCGTGACCCCTGGCTGCATGGGTACCTCGCCGCTCGCGGTCTGGTCCACCTCCTTGAGGGCGAGTACTCTGATCGCGGACTGACTCGCGACAATGCGGCGCGCGTTCTTGAAAAGATCGGAAGTCCCGCGATTCCAGTCATGATCGCCGCCCTCGCCGCGCAGGACGATGCCATGGGTTTGGGCGCCGCGGTCGTACTGAGGGGAATCGGACCGACTGCTGTACCCGCGTTGGTCGAGGCCATGTCCTCCGGCAACCACAGAGTTCGCCGCTGGGTGACCGAGGCGCTTTCGTCAAAAGAAAACGCCAATGCTGCGTTGCCTGTGCTCCTTCGTGTCGTGGAAGAGGACGATCGACCTCTCGTTGTTGCCGGGGCAATAAACGCCCTCCGCCATAGTCAGAATCCTGAGGCAGAACCTGCACTCATCGTCGCACTCCGGCACAATCACCCAATCGTACGAATGTTCAGCAAACAAGCGCTGAAAGAGTTCGATAGTCCGCGCGCGCGCCGGGCCCTCGACGATTTGGCCCGGCCTGCGCCTGGCAGCGGCTCCTCTGCCAGTCCGTCATGCGAGCCCGATCCCGTTGACGAAAACGAGCGCAGTGTGCGTGTGTCTGTTTCGAATTCCCCACGAATCTTCATTAGCTATGCCAAAGAGGATGTGCGCTATGCCGATGAGCTCCGACGTCTTCTCAAACTCGCGGACTTCGATCCCTGGATGGACTCCGCAGGGTTGCTGGCGGGCGAGGCGTGGGAGACGCGGTTGTTTGAGGCCATCCGGACATCGGACTTCGTGGTGGCGCTGCTGTCGGAGCACACCGCAGGTGGTTATCAGGAGACGGAACTTCGCGTGGCCGTGAAGAACGCACCGAGCGGCCGCAAGGCAGACGTTCCATTTGTCATACCGTGTGCGATTGGACGCTTACTCCGCGGAGATACCGAAGAGGCGATACTGGACTTTCTCGACAAAAGCCAGCTCATCAGAATCTGGAGTTTCGACGCGAGCTGGAGACAGGTGCACAAGTCGCTGTACCTGTCTGCCCGTGCTGCCGGCCTATCCGCGCCGATGTTGCTCAGGTCGAAACCGCGGACCGATTTCGATGCCGCCGCCGCCAATCAGATGATCATCGAAAAGAATTTCTTCGACAGCTCACGCAACAAGGAAGGGCGCCCGGCGGCGAAGAGCCTGAAGACCCTGCTCAATGGCGCCCTCGTAGAGGATCGAGCCACCGGGCGCATTTGGACTCGAAGCTGTGGTGCGGCGTTGCCCTATTTCGGTCAGACCCACGCTCGCATGGTGGCCTGGAAGGCCAATGCCGAGCGACTTGGCGGCGCGGACGACTGGCGACTTCCCACACTCGAAGAAGCGATGTCGCTGATGACTCGCGAGCAGAACGTCAAGGGTCTTTTCATTTCACACCACTTCTCTGATGACGGGTACGTGCTCACCTGCGATACCCATGTCGGATTCGCAGCTGAGAGCATGGTCTGGGGGGCGTGCTACGTACATGGCGACTGCCAGGAAGTGCCGACAGACGCTCCAGTCTCAGTACGTCTCGTGAGAACGGATTGGGAGTACTTACACTGATGCTGTCTTCATCCTCCAAGGGGGGTGCTCGCGTCTTTCTCAGCTATGCGAGCGACGACGCTCAGAGCGCCGAACGCCTTCGACCGCTCCTCAAACTCGCGGGTTTCGGCCCATGGCTCGACTCGGAAGCACTGTCAACCGAAGAGCCATGGGAGGCGGCCATGGCAAGAGCGATCACGTCTTCGGATTTCGTTGTGGCCCTGCTGTCTCGTGGCACACGCAATGGTCGTCAGGAGCAGGAGCTTCGAGCGGCTGTCGGGGATTCACAAGGAGAACGCGGCCCTGGAAAGCCGTTGGTCCTGCCGTGCGCGGTCACGGGCACCAGAAATGCCGCG
>DASQXC010000212.1:0-4903 GCA_035639935.1 Terriglobales bacterium | reverse complement strand
GCGTTGTCGTATCTTGCGCATCGCGACAGTCTCAGCAAATCCGCTGGACCGACCTTGCCCGGCTGCGGAAGTTGACCGCCGTCCCAGCGCCGGCCTTGCTCATCGCGGGCCGGGTCGCGCGGTCCGAATCACAAGCCATTGTCGCAGATCTCTGGAGCCAGTTCCAGGCTGCCAAAACGCAGCACGAGCAACGTATCGCTTAAGGACAAAGAACTGCGCCAGTTAGCATTATGTTTGGGAACTGGCACTGGGGACAGTTGAAACAAATTTGAACCAGAGGCGTATTCGTTTGGCCCGGTTGGTCACAGCAATTCAGACGCTCCCGCAGCAAAGAACTTTAGAGGTGGAACCTTCCCCAGCTTTTATCCTCCAGGCAAAAAGCCCTTATGGAATCAGCGATCTGATCGCCGGCGTCCTCTTGGAGGAAATGCGAAGCCTCATGGAACAACACTGTTTTGTGTTTCGGGAAGATGTTTTCGAAGCGCTTGCGGTCCGCATCTCTGAATGCGAAATCCTTTATTCCCCAGACAATCAGGACCGACCTGTCGGCGATCCTTGGTAAATGGGTTTCGACTTCCCGAAGATATTCGGACGCAGCCACGAGCTGCTGCGGGGCGAGAACCGCCGCACTGCGCCGAGCTGGGTTTCGCCAAGGCGCGAGGATAGCTCAATCTTGCCCTCTACATGTCGAGATGGAACCTGGTCAGGCGTTCTTCCCTGGGGGAGAGCACTTCCAGCACGATGCGGTCGGCCAGCGGTACCTCGCCCAAATCGAAGGAGACGCGGTAGATGCGCTCATCGTAGGGAACATCCATCGGCATTCCCACCAGCTTCACCATTTTGGGTTCCAGTTCAGTGATATCTAGCCCACGAAATACCTTAAGGCGGAAGCGCAGGTTCAGCAGGAATTCGTTAAAGTCCTGCTGGAACGATTCGCAATCCACCAGCAGTGGCTGCAGTCCTGGTATGGCGTTAGTGCGGGCCGAGATAGTGACGCGGAAATCGATGAAGCGCGGATAAAACGCGACCGCGGCGCCGTCAGCCGATAGCATAATCTTGCGGCTGTCGCCCAAGGGCCGGTGCCAGCCCTCAAAACCGCTGCTCTCGGCCGAGGCCAGGAAGAACAGTTCGCGATTGCTAGGACGGAGCAGCAATGCATCCTCGCCCATAGGTATTACAGAGTGGTAGGCGAGTTCCCATTTTGGGGAAGATGATGCTATGTCGGCTGCAAGCATGTTCGTGGGCGCCAAGGTCACGGCCAATATCCACATCACAGCGATTGGACTTACGCCTCTCATGGCCCGTGTAATTTCCCTTGACGGCCTAGGTACACTCTGGGCTGCGCACGTCCTATGCCAGAGTCAAACAGGGGCGGAATCGAATGTTGCGGCTGCTCTGCCTGACGGCACACCCTGACGATGAGGCCGGAGGATTTGGTGGGTCCCTGCTGCTCTACGAATCGCGAGGCGTCGAGACTTATGTCATCTGTCTGACGGCTGGCCAGGCCGCCACTCATCGTGGAGACGCGCGGTCGGACCAGGAACTGGGGTCCCTTCGCCGCCGTGAATTCGAGGCGTCCTGCCGCGTGCTAAAGGTCACTCGCGGCCTGGTACTGGACCATCCTGATGGCAGGCTCGAACGCGCCGACTTCTACTCGGTGGCCGGCGAACTGGTGGAGCGCATCCGTCACATCCGGCCGCAAGTGATCATGACCATTGGACCGGAGGGCGCGGTCACCGCCCATCCAGACCACTCCATGGTCTCGCTTTTCGCCACGCTCGCCTACCATTGGGCGGGGCGCAGCAATCGATTCCCCGAGCAGCTGAAGGACGGCCTCACGCCACACCGCACCCAGAAACTCTACTATGCAACCACACTGTTCACCCTGCCGGACCGGCAGCCCGTCTCACCGGCTCCTGTCACGGCAACTATCGAGATCGGGCCTGAATTCCTGGAAGGAAAGATCAGGGCCTTCAAACAGCACAGCACACAGTCGCCCTTGTTTCAGCTTTTCGAGACCATGGTGCGCAAACGCGGCACGAAAGAGCTCTTTCACCTGGCGGCCACCAGCGCGCCGCAACACATGCAGATGGAAACGGACTTGTTCCAGGGAGTAAAGAAGGATTGAGTCATTGAGCATTGAGTCATTGAGACATTGAGTCATTGAGACATTGAGTCAATTTCTTTACTTCGGCTTCAGCGCCAGCGGTTTAATGATTTCTCCCAAAATGTCCGGGACGTTTGGAATCCGCTGCAGTTCGGGGTACTTCTCGCCGCTGTGATAGTTGACAGAATAGGTGTTCTGAAACGCGCCGCTCTGGACCAAAAGTTGTATCGGCTGGGAGCTGTCCTTGGCGGCACGAATGGCGTCGTGCAGCACGCTCGCCGAGTATGCATGGCCGTTGACGCCCAGCAGCTTCATTCCCGGGCCGATGCCTGCCCGCCAGGCTGGTGAGTCGGGGAGCACGTCGCGGAGCAGGGCCTCCGGCTCGCGGATCACCATGCCCAGCGAATAGCGGATATCGGTGACATGGTCCACGGACTCGATGCCTTGGAACACCGGCGAGGGCGTTTCGCCATAAACCAGCTTCCAGCCGCCGCGCTCGATCCCCGCCATGGGCGCACGCGGCGCGGTGGAGTTCAGGCGAGTGTTGAGGAACGCGCGCCAATCATGGGCTGCGACTTGATTGAGCGCGTTCACCACATCCTCGAGAGTATAGGTCTTCAGCTCGGGACCAGTGCTTTCGCCGCCAAAGAACAGGCGGCAAAAATCGTTCATCGAGCGCTGGTCCTTGCTCAGCTCGCGAATGGTGGTATCAACATCTAGCCAAATGAGCGTGCCTTCATCGTAGTAGTCCACACTGCGGCGCCAGGACTCCCATTCCCGTGGCGCTTCGTAAAGGATCTGCGCCGCCAACGCCGTGTCGCTCAAAGGACGCCAAGTGCGCCCGGCGGTGGCATCCAGTTGCGCGGTGGAGATCGCCAGGTGCTGCCGCAATTGCTCCGGAGTCCACAGCCCGCTCCGGCCGGAGAGGATGGTCCCCAGGTATTGCGTAAGACCCTCATAAACCCACAGCAGGTCGCCTTTCATTGGCTCCTGATAATTGGCCGCGGCCAGGCCCGCAGGGCGGCGGTACTTGCCGTTCCAGGAGTGAGTGAACTCATGGGGAAGCAGGCTCGCACCTGCCGCATACAGATTGCCATCCACGAACGCGCGCTCACGCAGGCGGTCATCGCTTGACTGATGGTGCTCCAACCCGAAATGCGCGACGTGGTCACTCAAGCTCATCAGGAAGTCATAATGCCGGTAGTGGCGTGCCCCGAAGAGCGCTCCTGTCTCGCGTACCAGTTGCGAGTAATCCTCCACCACGTCGGCGGGAACGGCGAGTGCGGCCTCGCTGTCGCCGACCAGGTCGAGACGATGCGCCGGCGTAATGTCCGTGGCCAGGGGAACCACGCGGAAATGCGCCCCGGAAAGCACGGGTGAGTCGATCAGCAGGTTCAGCGTGACCGGCTTGAATTCCACGGTGTCACCCGACTGAGCGGCGACTTCTAGAGCGGTGGCGAATTTCCATCCTGCCGGCAAGCGGAGGCTGGCAGCATATGTCAACTCGCGCGGCGACGCGCCTTGCGGGTAGAGCAGCAACTGGTTCCAACTGATCATCGCCAGTTGCTGCGTGGCGGACGCGGCGGAAGAAAACCCCTCTTCCTTGACCGGCCCGAGATAATCCAGCGCGACGTTGAGCGTGGATGTATTGGGTGGCACCTCCAAATGAAAGGCATACATATCCACATCATCACGGCGCCAGGCGAGCGGCTTACCATTCGCGGTCATCTTCAGGCCGGCGAAATTGACGATCGGACCAGTGGGACCGTGTTCGCCCGGGATCCACTCAGGATAGAAAAGGGTCAGAGCTCCAGCGCTGACGGGAATCACCAACCTGGCGTGCAACAGGTTGCGCGGCACGTCCCTGGCGTCCACAGCCAACGTGATGGTGCCGGGAGGATTTGCGGCAAAAATTGGAAAGCAAAAAAGGCTGAACAGCGCGAGCAGAGCAACGGCAAAACGCTTTCGCATCGAGGCTCCGGCGCACAAGCATAATCGCGATATCGCGCGGAGTGCAACCAGGGCACCGCTGCCGCAGCAGACTATCCTTTGCCGCTCTTCTTATGCTCCGGCACGGCTCCTGTGACGCTGGCCATCACCTTATCGAAGGCTTCCTTTTTCGAGATGGGGCCACGACCGCCTTTGTTTTTGCGGTAGCTGTGTTCGTGGTTACAGGTGCGGCAGCGGACCTTCTGAACTTCTTCGCCGAGCATGGAAACCACCGCGTGCGTGGTGCTCAGCTTGCAGCGCGAGCAGTAATCGTCGATATCGTCGCCGAGGCGCATGCAGCCTCCTTCAGCTCATGATAGCGAAATCGCAGTGTAGCACAGCATCTTTGTCAACCAAATCCACCCCAGAGACACAGCGCAGGAACGGGTGCAACAGGCGATGCTATGATGCCGGAGTGCCGGCGAAGAAGACACGCGGAAAGTTCATTACTATCGAAGGCCTTGACGGCTGCGGCAAGAGCACTCAGCTCGAGAAGCTGGCGGCGGCGCTGCGCGGCGACGGAATAACAGTTATCGAGACGCGCGAGCCCGGCGGCACTCCGGCAGGCGAGAAGATCCGCGCCCTGTTGCTTGACTCACGCACCGGCGATCTCTCGCCACGCGCCGAGCTGGCGCTGATGTTCGGCGCCCGCGCCCAGCACGTGGACCAGGTGATCCTGCCCGCGCTGGCTGACAACGCCTGGGTGCTTTGCGACCGCTTCACCGATTCGACCGAGGCTTACCAGGGCGGGGGCCGCAAGCTGGGCAGCGCACCTGTGCTGGCGCTGCATAGGCTGCTGTGTCATGA
>DASQXC010000211.1:0-4104 GCA_035639935.1 Terriglobales bacterium | reverse complement strand
GCGAACTGGTCGATACCTCCCGCGGGAGCGCCTGTGGGATAGAGTTCGCCGGCGACGCGCGAGCCTGCGGCCGCTGCCACCATGGTGGCGTAGCCACGACGGGCCATCTCCCGCTCGAGAGTTAGCAGCACCTGCTCTGCCCCACCGCAGCTCGCGTCAGTCAACGGCAGAAGAGGATACGCAACATAAAGAATGCGCAGTGGTGCGCTCACATCATGTCCCTTTTGGAATGCGCTGCATGAGCCGAGGCAAGATGCGGCGCGAACGCTCTCACCAGGTCGGAGCCGGTCATCGGCCATTGCCAGACTTCATAGTTGAGTTTCCCGGGATGCGGCGGGCGCGTATAGTCATACGTCGCCAGAGGGCGGAACCGCTCCACGTCCGTGGTAAAGAATTGCGGGCTCAAGTGCTGCGACTCGTAGGCCGCCAGCATGCGATGCTTGCGTTCTAGCTCCTCTGGCGTGGGTTCAACGGTGATTTCCGAATCGCTCGGAGAATGGAATTCCAGGTGAACGCTCAGCCCGTCGGCGGAGCGGTGATAGAGGGCCATCTCGAACACCAGCAGCCGACGGCGGCGCGCGATCAGCGAGGCCAGAAAGTTGCAGGTGTCGTGGTCGGGATGGCCGCCTTCGTACGCCAGCGTCAGTAGCGCCTCGGGGCGATGGCGATCGAGAACGCTCTCCAGCGCTCGCAGGGCGTCAGGGATAGCGAGATACAACTCCTGGTCCATAAACTGCTCGCCGGTGTTGGGCACCGCGAGAAATTCGAACTGGCGTACACCGATGATGCCGAGAGCATCACGGGCCTCGCCACGGCGGGTTTCGGCGTAAGCCTGTCGGGAACCAAATTGGTGCCAGAAGTAATCGTTGCGCGGCGCGCCATCGGTTGCAAAGATGACAATCGGGTCGCGCATACGCTGCAGCAGGACGCCGCAGCCGGCGGCTTCATCGTCGGGATGGGCCACCAACACCAAAGTGCGGCCCAGCAAAGGCTCAACGTCCGGCATAGGTGATTGAGATGCGAGTTGTGCGAGAGGAGGACAATGGGAAATCGATTCCTGGAAGGCTGGCGACGCGTCCCATTCGTGACCAGCCAGAAAGCGTCTGATATTTTGCCTGTTGTGTTACTTCGGCCTTGCCTTCGGAAGACACCGGAGGTGAGAAGTGTGCTGCCAGATTTGGGGATCTTTGTCCGACCGTGAGGAGAGCTCTTTGCTGCCGCGTCAGCGCAGACGGAAAGGCCCAGCCGCAACAGGAGAATGGCCAATCGAGTTGCTCTTCGCATTGTCATGCGACTACCACCAAGGTTTTTTTCGTTGCTCCTGAATTCCACGCTAACGGCCGTTCGCGCCAGAGACTCAGGACCAGCGGAATTCGACCCGTGTCTGACGGATTATACTGGCGGACCGATGCCGCAACCGAGAGCAGGAATGCTCGAGCAAATCGAGCGGTTGTATGAGCGGCAGGAAGACGTCGGGTCCGAGTCAGCCCGACGCCTTTTTGCCGAGTTCCGCGATGCGCTGACCGCGGGGCGAATCCGTGCTGCCGAGAAAGTGAATGGCGGTTGGCGAGTCAATCCCTGGGTCAAAAAAGGCATCCTGCTGGGCTTCCGATTGGGAGAACTGGCCGAGACCGGCGACGCGCTCTCTTTCGTGGATAAGGACACCTACCCGGTGCGCCGCTTCACCGCTGCCGACCGGGTGCGAATCGTGCCCGGCGGTTCTTCCGTGCGTTCCGGCGCCTATGTGGCGCCCTCGGTGGTATGCATGCCGCCCATGTACATCAACGCGGGCGCTTATGTGGACGAAGGCACCATGGTGGACTCGCACGTGCTGGTGGGTTCTTGCGCGCAAATCGGCAAGCGCGTTCATTTGAGCGCGGCGGCGCAGATCGGCGGAGTGCTGGAACCAGTGAACGCCTCGCCCGTGATCATCGAAGACGATGTACTGGTCGGCGGCAACTGCGGAGTCTACGAGGGCACGCAAGTGCGGGGCCGCGCCGTGCTGGGCGCCGGGACGATTCTCACGCGCTCCACGCCGCTTTACGACCTGGTGCGGGGTGAGATCTATCGTGCCGAAGGTGGCCAGCCGCTGGTCGTGCCGGAAAACGCCGTCGTTGTGCCGGGCTCGCGCGCGCTGGACCGCGGCAAAGCCCGCGAGTGGGGACTCTCGATCTACGCGCCGGTGATCATCAAATATCGCGATGAAAAGACCGACCGCGGCAGCGCCCTGGAAGAGGCGCTACGCTGATCGCGACCGCTAGGAGTCGAGCTGTCCTGCAGCGCTTTCCAGCATCTTGGCTAAAAGCGTGATCTCGCTTTTCTGCACCGGGTCGCTATCCAGGAACTCGATCCCGTAGTAGTACCCATTGCCAGGCCGGTTGCGGACCACCCCCCGGAGCCTAAGGGAGGAGCTGTAGAACGGAACCGTAAGCTCGACCTCAACCTGATCACCGGCCTCCAACTCGATGCCGGCGTAGAGCCCCAGCCCGCCTTGATTCAATTCCGTCCCACGACCCTCCGCCACTCTGGTCTGCCGTCCGTTGTCGAACAGCAGGCGGACGGGAACATCGAAATGGTAGCGCCGCCAGCGGCGCTCCGTTGACATCTCGTCAACAACAGGAACGAATGACATGGTTGAGGCATCCTACCCCGAAGCTGCGAGCGCGGCAAAATTACTGAAGGACACGGCTCGTGGGAATCGGGCCATCGGGTAGATTGGGTCATCGGGTCATTGAGGCAGCTGATCTGATCCCTTTCAGATCACCCGGTGACCCGATGACCCGATTCTCTACTGCCCTTCAGCCTGCTGCGACCCGTAATGCTTGGGCGTGCTCAGATAGCCGCTGACCTGGCTCTTGCCAACTGAGATGACGACCACCTCATAGAGCTGGCGATCACGGCCGCTGTAGAACTGCATGGGTTCGAACATAGTGCGGTCCTTTTTCTCGATCGTCCAATCATCGGCGGTCACGTCGAGCGTGAATTTGCCGCGCTTGGGATTGGTCCCCTTGAGCTGCAGAGCGACCGTCGCAACGTGTGTCGGCCGCTTGCTTTTGATCAGCGTGAACTCATAGTAGTTGCGGTCGCCGCGGCGCTTGAGCTGGTCCAAGTCATCCCGCGTGTGCGCGATCAGCCCGCTCTGCACCCCGAGATCGCCAATGGTCTTATCCAGTTTGGCTTTGGTGGTTTCCAAGTCGCTGCGAGTGCCGGCAACGTCAGTACGAACACCTTCGATCTGCTGCTTCTGCGCATTCTGCTCCGTGCGCACCCCCTCGAACTGCTGATCCTGCTCCTGCTTGAGCCGCACTTCATAAGCTTTCTGTTCGCGACGCAGCTGGGCGGTACGGGCACGCAGCGTCTTTTCGTTCATGCCCACCTTCTCGGCCAAGGCGCTGGTCGCGGCGTGCATGGTGGAGTCTTCAGAGTCGAGGCGTTGATCCATATCTTTCAACGCGGAGGCGGTTGTTGCTTGCGTAGTCTCGATTTTGGTGATGCTGGTATGCACGTCGTAAAGGAAAAACAGCACGGCCGCGAGAAACGCACCGGCCATCACCGGCAGCAGCATCTTCATGGCCCCACTGGATCGTGTCTGTGAAGGATTCTCAAACATCATAACTTTGCCCCCTGGCGCGAATTTACAATGTTCACCTGCGAAAGCTACAGCCGGAAGTGCAGCCTGCCTGCCAACGTTGGCGAATCCGGCAGGCCTTGTATCCGGCGCTCAGGGCAGGAGTTACACCGGTCGTGCAATCGCAACGCTGACCTTTGGTAACGATGAAAGAATTACGTGGACCAGGAAAGAAGAACCTACCTGACGTATCTTCGACATCTGCCACAGAGGCACAGAGGCACCGAGATTTTCTCTCTGTGCCTCTGTGGCTACTTCCTCGGCCGGGCCGAGGTGTCCGAACCTCCCAGCGCCAACTGCTCCCGCAAGCGCAGGTGCTTCTCGCGAAAATGCTCTTTGGCGCGCTGGCCCCAGGCGCGGACGAAATAATAGTTGAGCCCGGCGCCGATGCCGGAGCTGAACAGCGGAATGAGCCGTCCCGCCCACTTCTCCACAATTTCTCGGCTGGCCTGGGCGGCAACGGTACGGACCATCCG
>DASQXC010000210.1:0-5421 GCA_035639935.1 Terriglobales bacterium | reverse complement strand
TTCCATGCGCCGCATGCAGGAGCTGGCCGCCAAGCACCAGATGGTGATGATCGTCCCCCTATTTGAAGAGACCATGCCTGGGTTGTACTTCAATACCGCCGCGGTGATCGACGCCGACGGCCGTTATCTGGGCAAATATCGCAAGCACCACATTCCCCACTGCCATCCCGGCTTCTGGGAGAAGTTCTATTTCACCCCCGGCGATCTCGGATACCCGGTGTTCGAGACCAAGTACGCCAAAATCGGCGTCTACATCTGCTACGACCGGCACTTCCCCGAAGGCGCGCGCGCCCTGGGATTGAACGGCGCGGAGATCGTCTTCAATCCTTCGGCGACCGTCGCTGGACTGTCGGAATACCTATGGGAGCTGGAGCAGCCGGCGCACGCCGTCGCCAACCAATATTTCGTCGGTGCCATCAACCGCGTGGGCGAGGAGAAGCCGTGGAGTATCGGCGAGTTTTACGGGAAGAGCTACTTTTGTGATCCACGCGGCAAAACCATCGCCCAGGCCAGCCGCGACCAGGACGAGGTGCTGGTCGCCGATCTCGACTTGGACATGATCGCGGAGGTGCGCAAAGTGTGGCAGTTCTTCCGTGATCGTCGTCCGGAGACCTACGGCATCCTCAGCGCCCAGAGCACGGAGAGCCGCCGAGCTGCGGCCGCAGACTAGGGGATTCCCCATGACCAAACAAGAGATTATCCGCAAATATAAGCAGTACCTCTTTCCTTCGGTCACTACTTACTATTCCGAGCCGCTGGTCACTGATCACGCCAGTATGCAGTACCTGTGGGACCTCGACGGCAAGAAGTACCTCGACTTCTTCGGCGGCATCGTCACCATCTCGGTAGGGCACGCCAACCCGCGCATCACTTCCAAAATTAAGGCACAGATTGACAAGCTGCAGCACGCCTCTACGCTCTTTCCCAATGAGGCGGTTGTAGCCCTGGCGGAGAAGATCGCGCGTCTGACTCCTGGCGAACTCACCCAGAGCTATTTCACCAACAGCGGCACCGAAGCCAACGAGATGGCCGTCCAACTCGCGCGGGCGCACACCGGCAACTTCGAAATCATCGCCCTGCGCCACGGATACAGCGGCCGCTCGCAACTGGCGCAATCCCTCACCGGACAGAGCACCTGGCGGCAGTCGCTGCCCGCAAGCTTCGGGGTCGTGCACGCGATGAACCCGTACTGCTATCGCTGCCCTCTGGGCAAGACTTATCCCGACTGCGGGGTAGCGTGCGCCAACGATGTTGAAGCGGTGATCCAGACATCGACCTCGGGGCGCATTGCCGGCTTCATCGCCGAACCCATCCAGGGTGTCGGCGGGTTCATCACGCCTCCGCCGGAGTATTTCAAGATGGTTTTCAGAATCGTGAAGCAGTACGGCGGCGACTTCATATCCGACGAAGTCCAGACCGGCTGGGGACGCACCGGCCGCAAGTGGTTCGGCATCGAGCAGTGGGAAGTCACGCCCGATATCATCACCGCTGCCAAAGGACTGGCCAACGGCGCACCCATCGGCGGAACCTTTACCCGCCCGGAGATCGCCGCCAGCTTCCGCGGATTGCAGATTTCGACGTTTGGCGGAAATCCCGTTACCTCGGTGGCCGCAAAGGCGACTCTCGATTTGATCGAGGAAGACAATCTCCTTGAGAACGCCCACGTCGTGGGAACCTACTTCCGCCACGGGCTGGAAGAACTCAAAGACAAATACCCCGCGATCGGTGATGTGCGCGGCATGGGACTGATGCAGGCCATCGAATTGGTAAAAGATCGCACGAGCAAAGAGCCAGCACCAAAGGAAACCGCTCAACTCATGGAAGAAGCGCGCCGCGAAGGCCTGCTCGTCGGCAAGGGCGGGCTATGGGGCAACGTGATCCGCATGTCGCCGCCGCTGAATATCTCCAAAACGGATGTGGATGACGCCATCCACCTGCTCGATCGCGCACTAGCTGCCGTGGAGCAGATGCGACATGCCACGGTGGGCGCGCATTAAAACCGAACTTGATATCCACTCCTCGGACCCAGTACGCCTCGCGGCGCAGGAATGAGACCAGGTGATGCCCAATGAAACCTCCGGCCCCGGTTACAAGAACCTTAGCGGCAAGTCTTGGCAAAGTTCTCTTCTCCTATGGGAAGTGTCGCTGGGAAATGCTCGCAACAGCGACGCTTCCAGGAAAATCAGCAGCCATCGTTTCCAGCACCTGGATCATTTGCGGGACAAGTACTTGCCGGGAGAACCGGCTGGCAAGCCCACGGGCAGGTGAACTGTCCGCGCTCGATTGCTGCGCTGAGTGAAGGATTTCCCGGACGACGTTTTCCACTTCCCCGTGTCCCGCAATCCGTACCGAACCGTTGCCTTGCGGGGCGGCTGTCAGATCAGTGATATGACTCGGTTGGGGGCCAATATATATGCACGGTGCGCCGACAGCAAGAATGTTGTACAGCTTGCACGGATGCACAATGCCCACGAATGCATCTCCCATTACAACCACGTGCAAATCCGCAGCGGACAGTGAACCTGCGAGTTCCTCCCGCGGCTGGTAAGGGAGACAGCGGATATTGGGTGCGCCGCCTCGCTCGAGCGCGAGCGGCTTGCGGAACTCGCTGCCACCGCCCACAAATAAGAAGACAATCTCTGAACGACCAGCTAGGCGCTCTGCGGCCGCCAGCAGCGTGTCCAGCGGATGGCAGGGGCTATGGTTGCCGGAATACATCACGACGAATTTGTCCGACAAGCCATGGCGAGCGCGAAAACGCTGGCGGGCCTCGGGGTCGAAGCGCACAAGATTGTCGTGCGCCCACGGCGGAACCACAGCGATTTTCTCCGGCGCGATGCCTTTGGCGCAGATGCGCTGCTGCATGAAGCGGTCCATGGCAATGATGCGCTCGGCGCGCCGCATGCTGTAAACCATCAGCCGGTTGAGCAGGCGCGCCGTGAGCGAATCGGGGCGGAGCCAGCCGGCCGCAATGGCTTCATCCGGATTCAGGTCCATGCACCAGAACAGCAGTTTGCGCGCCTTGAGCGGGACCATGAGCGCCGCCAATAACGAGATCAGTGGCGGCGATGTCATCGCGATAACTACGTCGAAGCGCGGCAGAAGCAGAAGACGCAGCGCGCAGCTCAGCATGAAGCTGGCGAAGTCGGCAGCGCGTCGCCAGCGCGCGTTTTTGCCGTACCCCGTGGAAGGCACGCGGATGATTCGCACCCCGTGCCAGTTCTCGCGGGATGGGAAACGGCGCGCACGATTGTCGTAGGCGCGTGAGTCGGCAAGCACCGTTACCTTGTGGCCGGCTTTGACTATTGAGGCGGCCAAGTCACCGGCGTGCTGGGCGGTCGATACAACATCGGGGTGGAAGGCCTGATTGAGAATTAAGACTTTCACAAGAGCAACCAGCGCTCGCCCGCAAAACCGGCTGCAACGGACTCGCTCACGTTTACCACGCCAGCAAGCAGTGTCCTTCGCTGTTGGAGGCACCGGACTGCAGGTTGATGAGCTGAGCACAGCCCGCCAGCTTGCCGCGCAAGCCAACATCATCAATCCTCTCCAGATTGCGCAAGCGGAGAAGATTTGTTTTGCCTTCGGACTTGGAGATCACCGCCAAGGGCAAATGGTGGCAGTTCGCCAGCCCCTGCAACCCGCGTTCGTCGGTCAACAGCAGTGACGAGTCCGGCAGCAAAACGGAAGCGAGTTCCGGCGCGTCCACGCAGTGATAGCAGATGCCCTTACTCTCTTTGGGCAATCCGTTGAGAATGTCATCAAATACGCGTTCCACCACAGCAAGCGAGTTCTCGCACAATGGGAACCGAAACGGAATGTGCGCCGAGAGCAGATAAGCGAGCGTCATTGGCAAAAAAAGTTCCTGTTTCTGCAGGGCACCATTGAGCACAGCCGGCAGCAGCAGGACAGCATACGGTTTCTCCACGTAGGGCGACGGAGGCGCTGCCGTGCCCGCCCCGAGCGCAGCCGAGGGGTGCGCCGCCTGCGCAACTCCTGCCATCAGCGCTTCACCATGTAGTTGCCGAGGAAGAGCACGTCCATGCGCGTGCGTTGGAAACAATCCATGGCCTGCTCGGGAGTGCAGACGATAGGTTCGTCTTCATTGAACGAGGTGTTGAGCACGACCGGGACGCCGGTGATGCGGTCGAATTCGCGGATCAACTCATAATAAAGTGGGTTAGTGTCGCAGGACACGGTCTGCAATCGCCCGGAGCCGTCCACGTGTGTGACTGCGGGAATGACCCTGCGCTTCTCCGGCTTGATCTGGTAGACCATCAGCATCGTGGGCGCAGGATGGGTCTGCTCGAAGTACTCGGAGACGCGCTCTTCGAGGATCGACGGCGCAAACGGGCGGAAAGGCTCACGCTTCTTGATCCGCGCGTTGAGGATGTCCTTCATCTCCGGCCGGCGCGGGTCCACGACAATACTGCGATTGCCCAGGGCGCGCGGGCCGAACTCCATCTTGCCCTGGAACCAGCCCACAATCTTGCCATCGGCGATGGCCTGCGCAGCCGCACGCGTGAGTTCGGCATTGTCAAGCAAGCGGTGCTTCAACCCGCTTGAATGCACCACACGCTCGATGTGTCCGTTCTTATATTCCGGGCCGGTGTATGCGTGCTCCATGACAAAGGTGCGTGGCCGCTGCAGCAGCACGTTCTCAATCCAGTAGCAAACGCCGAGCGCGGTGCCGGCATCGCCCGCCGCCGGTTGCACGTACACTTCCTCGAACCGCGTGTTGAGCAGGACCTTGCCGTTCATCACCGAATTGAAGGCCACACCTCCAGAGAGGGCCAGGCGTTTGCTTCCAGTCTCCTGGTGAAGGTGGTTGAGAACGTGGAAGCCGACTTCCTCCAGGCGCCCCTGCAGCGAGGCAGCGATGTCCTGGTGATGCGATGCCAGCGGCATGCCGTGCTGGCGCGCAGGCCCGAAGGTTTCGATGTATTTGTTGGAGAAGATGCGACCGATGCTCGGGGAGCCTTCCTCCCAGCTCATCTCGACGCCTTCGGAGTGGTGCAGGAAATAATCGAGATTCAGCTTGAAGCGGCCATTGCGCTCCGTCTGCACAATATCGCGAAACTGTTCGATGAGGCGCGGCCGCCCATAGGGGGCCAGGCCCATCACTTTGCCTTCGTCGCCATATTTGGGAAAGCCGAGATACTGGCTGGTGGCGGTGTACACAATGCCGACAGAGTGCGGATACTCGACCTCGCCCAGAACTTCAATTCGGTTCCCTTCCCCGTAACCCCACATCGTGCTGATGAAGTCGCCGAAGCCATCGATGGAGAGCACAGCGGCCGTGTCGAAGCCGGAGACCAGAAAGCAGCTCGCCATGTGCGCCTTGTGGTGCTCTACATTATGGAATTGCGCGCGGAAGGAGTCGGCGGGGAGCGCAAGGGCGCGTGCCAGTTCCTCACGCAG
>DASQXC010000209.1:0-3729 GCA_035639935.1 Terriglobales bacterium | reverse complement strand
CGGGAAGCGTTGCTTCTTTCGACGTTCGTCTTCTGTCTGCCCCATGTGGGGTGCGCTCTTTCTTAAGTCCCCGGTCTGGGCAACGATGGCTGGACTCACAGGCTGCCCGAAAGGGCTGGCCGGGAGGTAGGACTTACCATGCCCAACAGTACTCACATATTGTATTCGACAGGTTGCAGGCCACTTACGGTTTGGCAAACCTTGTGCTCACCATGTTGCGAATTTCCAGTTGCCAAGCCTCTCTTGCGCTGCCGGGGGGAGTTATGTGCATTGGCCAGCATCCATTGGATGTATGTGAGATGTTCGAGGATGAAAACACTGCTGCTGACCGGAACGGCGCTGAAGACGAACTCCAGACAGTGTTGTGGAAATCTTTTCAAGACAAAATCCGGCAGCGTGCTTACGAACTGTACATCCAGCGCGGAAAAGTTGACGGACATGCGCTAGAGGACTGGCTGCGATCAGAAGCAGAACTTACGGGCCGAGTTCCCCGCGGACGCGGTGGACAGCGTGATGCCGGGAAGAGGCCCGCTTCCCGGCGGAAATAGCATTCGCTAACTAGCACTCACTAGCAGCGGATGAGCCGCGTGTGAAGACCCTCCTCGCCAAGCACCTTTGGTCCTTTTAGCCCTAGACACAGAGGAATTAAATCTCAACATCTCTGTGTCTCTGTGGCCAAAGGACATTGAAATGTGCTAGGCTCCCGAAACTTGCCTTGGGTTCGGAGCATCTAAAGCTGCCATCACGCTCGCCATGGGAGGACGTATGCCCAAGCGAAGGAAGGAACCCCAATACAGCCAAGCAAGCCTGACGCGACGATCATTCCTAAAGGGCGTCGGGATGACCGCCGCAGGCACAACCGTTCTGAGTTCCGGACTTTTGCCCCACGCTGCCGGAGTTGATTCCCATGTTGTGGGTCCGGGCGCGGTTTCCATCGCCTTCAATGTGAACGGCATCACCCGGCGCGTTTCGGTCGAGCCCCGCATGACCCTCGCGGAAGTGCTTCGCGACCAACTGGGCATGACCGGAACGAAGATCATTTGCGATCGTGGTTCCTGTTCCGGATGCACGGTCTGGCTCGACGGCGTGCCCGTGAATTCCTGCATGACTTTCGCCCTGGACGCCGCCGAACGCAAGATAACTACCATTGAAGGGTTGGGAGGCGTCGAGCACCTGCATCCTTTGCAAGCAGCCTTCGTTGATTATGACGGCATGCAGTGCGGCTACTGCACGCCCGGCATGGTCATGAGCTGCGCCGCCTTGCTTGAACGCAATCCCAATCCCACTGCACAAGACGTACAACAAGCAATCAGCGGGAACATCTGCCGCTGCGGCACCTATCCCAAGGTGATTGAGGCCACGCTGGCGGCCGCGAAGTCCCGCAGCAGGAGCTTAAGCTGATGTCTGCGACAGCTCAAGAAACCCAAAAGCCCGAGGCCGGCAGACAGCAAGGTATCAAAGACGAACCACTGGCGATACAGAAATCGGCACAAAACAGCTCTGCTGGTGGAATTCCAGATACTCGGCGCTCAGAATTCCTTCTCGGCATAGCGGGTTCCGCCGAAGGTGTCAAGAAAATTGAGCGCAATGTGCCGTTCGAGGAGCCTCCGCAGTTGCCGCCCAATGCCGAATTGAAGGTCATCGGCAAACGCATACCGCGCTACGACGGCCCTTACAAGGTCTCTGGTGCGGCGAAGTATCCCAGCGATGTCCGGCTTCCGGGCATGCTGTACGCACGCTTCGTGAACGCGGAGTACCCGCACGCGCGCATCGTTTCGATTGACACCTCTGCGGCGGAGCGCCACCCGGCAGTGAAGGCAGTGCACGTCATCGAGCACATACGGGGACAGGCGGAGCTGCAGGATAAGTCCAAGGAGATGCCGTCGCGGTATCCCATCGTGCGCTACGTGGGCCAGCCCATTGCCGCTGTGGCCGCGACTACGCCATGGGCGGCAGCGGAAGCCGCACGGCTGGTGAAGGTTCGCTACGAAACCATGCCCTTCGTGGTCAGCGTCGAGAAAGCGCGTCAGCCGGACGCGCCCCTGGTTTTTCCCGGCGCGGCCGCGCAAGGGGGAACCGCAGGCGGTGGTGGTGGTGCGGCGGATGTCCCACAGAAGGGCAACGTGCGCGGCCCCTCACGTGGCCGTCGCGGGCCTGGAGCAAAAGGTGATATTGAGAAAGGCTTCGCCGACTCCGATGCGATCGTGGAAATGGATTATGGCACCGAGGTACAGACGCACTCGGCGCTGGAAACACATGGCGTGGTCGCCGACTGGAAACCGGAAGGGCTGACGGTTTACGCATCCACCCAGAGCACGATGAGCGTGCGGGACGAACTGGCGGAGATCTTCAGTCTTCCGAAAACCAAGGTCCGGGTAATCACCGAATACATGGGAGCAGGTTTCGGGGCCAAGTTCGGCGCCGGCAACGTTGGCGTTGTGGCCGCACACCTTTCGAAGAAGGCCGGCGCTCCCGTCCGGCTCTTCTGCGACCGCAAAGAAGAACATTGGGCCACGGGTAACCGGCCGAATGCGCGAATGCACGTCAAGATCGGGGCCAGCAAAGACGGAAAGCTGAAAGCCATCCAGTGGATCAGCTACGGAACTGCGGGCGTCGGTACAGGCGCCGGCACCAGCGGTCCGGCGCAGAACCTCTACCAATGCCCGAACATCCATGCCGAGGAATACGACGTCTTCACCAACGCCGGACCCGGCGCTGCCATGCGTGCTCCCGGCCATCCGCAGGGCACCTTCGCGCTGGAGCAAACGATTGATGCGCTGGCCGAGAAACTAGGGATGGACGTACTCGAATTCATGGACAAGAACGATCCCAGCGAGGCTCGCCGCCAGGAACGTCGCATCGGCACGGAGAAATTCGGGTGGGCGCAGAAGCGTCGCAAGCCCAACAGTGATCCCGGTCCCATCAAGCGAGGCGTCGGCGTAGCTCAGGCCGTCTGGTATCGCATCAACAACATGGATTCTGCCTGCGAAGTGCGCATTCACAGGGACGGCTCGGTGGAAGCGCTTTCCGCAGTGCAGGATATTGGAGGCGGCATCAAGACGGTCATCGCCCAAGTTGTGGCGGAAGAACTTGGGCTCGAGCCGCGGCAGATCACGGTGCGCATCGGCGACACCCATTCCCCTCCCGGACCCCCATCCGGCGGCAGTATGACCACAACTTCCATCACTCCGCCGGTGCGCAACGCAGCTTATAAAGCCAAGGAGCAATTCCTGAAGGAGATCGCTGCGGCATGGCGAGTGCCCGTAGATTCACTTTCCCTCGCAGACGGCAAGGTCTCCAGCCGCAACGGGAAAACAGCGAGTTTCAAGCAAGCCGCAGCAACATTGCCGGTAGAAATGCTTTCGGCGAGCGCGCACCGCAGCCCGGAATATGGCCCCCGGGAGCCGATGTTCCTCGGCGGAGTGCAGTTCGCCGAAGTCGCGGTTGACACCGAGACCGGCGTCATTCGCGTGGAGCGCATAGTGGCCGTTCACGATTGCGGACGCCCCATGAACCTGCTGTCGCTCGAGAGTCAGGTCAACGGCGGGATTCTGCAAGGTATCTCGTACGCGCTCTTGGAGGACCGCCGCCTCGACCGCAACACCGGCATTATGGTCAATCCCAACCTGGAGGAGTACAAGATCATCGGGTCGAAAGATATCCCGCAAATCGAAGTGCACTTCATTGAGGACTATCTCGCGCGCAGCTCGACCGACGCCGGCGGCATCG
>DASQXC010000208.1:0-4344 GCA_035639935.1 Terriglobales bacterium | reverse complement strand
CCGCTCCCACCGGTGGTCAGAGTCAGCGACTCTACCGTGTAACCCATTGTATAGCTCATGCTCAGATTGGGGGCGGCACAATTGCTGACCAGATTTCCGTTGTTGTAAACGGAATAGCTAGTGGGGGCAGAGGTGTATGCGCTGCCTGGATTAGTGATGCTGTAGCCGATAACTGTGCCTGCGCCCGCACCCTGCGACTGAAAGGTAACCGTTCCCGCAAACCCCGCGCCCCCACCGCCGCCGACGGTAATCGTATCGGTATTTCCTCTTTCGTTGGAGCAAGCCCCGCTCACCGTCCACGAATAGATACATCTGTTGGTGGTTGACAGCGTCGCAGTTGCTGCGGCCCCACTGCCGCCTCCGCCGCTGAACGATACGGTTGGAGGAGTGAGATAGCATCCTGGAGGACTCCCAATCGAGTCCAGGTGCACGGACGTTACCGGGCCGGCGCCGGGAGGAGTGATAGTGGCGTAGGCGGTCGCGCCAGTACCCGTATCGCCGGGCACGGTGTTCAGGGTCACTATCGGCGGCTGGCTGTAATGCGAACCCGCATTGGTCAGGGTGATCATTGTTACCTGGCCGGTGCCACTGCTGTTGAGCTGCGCGGTGGCCGTGGCGCCACTGCCCCCGCCGCCCGTCAGTGTCACGGTTGGCACACTGGTATAACCGGAGCCAAAGTTAGTTATCGTGACGGCTGTGACTTTGCCGATTGGGGAACAAGTCGTGCTTGCCCCCGCCGGAAGGACATATTGATTCAGTCCGTCAAAACAGACCTGTCTGCCGGTAGCTGGCGTTGTGGCTGCAACCGGGGTCATGTTGTCGGTTTTGAAACTGACGCGGGTCCACTTATACGGCAGGGGTGTGCTTGCGAGCTGAGTAGGAACTACTGCTGCTCTCGTCGTATACCAGCTACTCCCGCTGGGCAGCGAAGCGGGTCCGGTGCAAGGCACACCCGCTGTCCCGGAAAGTCCCAGAACGTTCTCCTGGCAAAGCTCGGTGTCGGGGTATTTGCTGCTGGAACTGGAATCCCAGGGAGTGATGTTGCTGGTGGATTCGCCCGCGCCCGGGTTGAGAATGTAAATGACATTGGCTGCGTTTGTTATGGGAATGCCGGCTGGGGCCGCGATATCGCCGTTGGCCGGTTGCAGCCGGGCACGCGCTTCCAGAGCGCCCGACTCCGACGCATACACCGCAATCTGTTTATCCCGGAAATTGGCGTTGACCTTGGTTTCGGTGTTGGCGGAGTACATCATGCCCAAGGCGATGGCGGAAAGCAGCATCAGGGCGAAGATGGCCATCAGCAGCGCGACTCCGCGTTCTCTCCCGTCTTGTGCTGTCCTCATGTGCATACCCCTATCCGTTACTGACAACTCATGGTCTGGCCGGCGGCCGCCTGCGAGCAGTTATTGATCCTGACAGTTGAGGCCAGAGTTACCGATGGTCTCTGTCCAGTTTTCAGGTCGGCGTAGGGGGACTGCGCCGTCAGCACAACTTTGATGGTGCTGATGGTCGCCATCGTCGCGGCATTGGTGTTGAAGTCCACCGGCAGGGTCACCGGATTGTTGTAGGTATCGTAGGCGTAAAAAATAGGTGAGGCGCTGGTGCCATTGAGCACGTTCTGAACTTCAGTCTGGAAGGCCGCCGCACTTTGTCCCGTGTACGGATTGCCGTTAACTTTTGGGATCTGGCTGCGCCTGAGACAGGGGCACCCGTTACCTGTTGTGTCCAAGTGATATTGAACGCTGGATACAACCCCGGTGCCATCCACATCGCCTTCGAACCAAAGCTCGTTGTAATTGATGTTCACCAGGCCCACCCCAGTCCTGGAGTCATTGGCCCCGTTGGTGAGCTGTCCAGGCGCAAAATTATGGAGGTTAGGGTATCCCGCCTGGTGAAGGTCGCGCGTCATCTGGTCCATGAAGTCGCGGGTTTCCTGAAAAATGTCCAGCTTGTTTTGCTCAGCATTGGCGCGCTGCTGGGCGTAATCAATCTGCTGAAATACGGCGCCGGCAATCACCGTCATGACAAGAATGGCAACCATTGCCTCAAGCACGGTGAAGCCGCGGTGATGCCGGTGTTGATCACGGTCTTTCATGGCTGTCCGCCTAATTGGCTACGTACGTTCGCAAGTTAACGGGGAGGGCGAAGTAGAGGTTCCCGCCACTGCCCTGTCCTTTTTTCCTTACGCCCACAGTTACCAGGTACGTGCTGCCTAAGTTGGAGCTGCCGGTCACCGTCTGGATGTTCCAGCGCACGTCATAAGTGCTTTGCGTGTTGGCATCACACACCACGTAGTCCATCTGGTAAAGCGCGGGTGGATTGGTTTGGGTGAAGTCAATCTGCGTACCATTCAGGGCCACTCCCCCCGTTGCTGTGGTCATCGTGTGGACCGTTCCGGTGCAATCACTGAAGGTGTCCAGGCAGTTATTGCCGCTGCAGGAGGCTAGATTGATGCCGGGTCGCGTCAGAACAGAATTGATGTTCTCTACGATCGCCTGGGCCAGCATGGTGGAAGTACTGTCGAGCTTGTTGCGGTTGTTGCTGGCGATGGCGGTCAGAAAAAGCCCAAATAGCCCCATGAACCCGGCGACCAACACCGCGCCTGCAAACATCACCTCGATCAGCGTCAGCCCGGCTTCTCTGTTTCCAGAGGGCCTGATTCTAAAAAGAGCTCTTTTCATGCTGACTCTCCTGGGTACCGAGTACCGAGTTGCGAGTACCGAGTACCGAGTTGCGAGTACCGAGTACCGAGTTCGGCAGCCAGTTGGGAGTACCGAGTACCGAGTTGCAAGTACCGAGTTCGGCAGCCATGCCCACTCGGTACTCGCAACTTGGTACTCGGTACTAATCCTCATCCTCCCCACGTGCTGCCATTCCAGATCCAGACCTTAATTCGGCCGGCGGGCGAGATGCTCAGCGCACCCCAGCCGTTCCTCCCCCGGGCACGCGTGTCACTGAAATAAAACGCGAACCCAACGTTCGCAGTGCAAGTTCCATTGGCATAGAGGCAAGGCAGACCGCGCGGATTGAAGGTCGCAAGCGGGTCGTTAGCCTGGGGAGTGAAACCGAGTTGAGTGCTGGTCAAGGCCGGAGGTGCTCCGCTTACCCCAGAGATACTGGTCACTCTCGACATAGGAGAGCCCAGACCCACCTGCGGGTCGCTCGCCGACCTCGCCGCCGCGCTGCCGGTCAGGGTGGCATCTTTGACGTAGGCGAACGGGCCGTAAGAGAGCGACGTGAACTGCGTCGTCATAAGCTTGTTCTGCTTGATCGCGACCGCCCGGCATTCGTGGAAGATGCCGCCCAGCGAGTTCATGCCGGAGCGAAGCCGGACGTTCGCGACCACGTCCAGCACACTGGGAAGCGCCATTGCGGTCACGGTGGCCGCAATCGCGATCACCACCACCAACTGAAGCATGGAGAATCCAGACGCGCGCCGGGATTTCGGTACTAGCCGCCAATAACTGGCACATGCCGACGGTGTGGAGGCCCACCCCTTCAGGCGTGGGGAAGAGGGCTGCAATTTCGACGGCTTCAGCCGCTGCGGAAATGCTTCCAGAGAACTCATAGCGCCTAAAGGCGCTCTTTCTTTACTATCGGTGATTCCCACGCCTGAAGGCGTGGGCTTCCACGAGTCCCCTGTCCAGGGTTTGGTGAAGTGTGGCGCTCGCAATTTGCCTTCGATCCTCATGACGACACCCCACTCTGGCTGACGCCGCTGTGCACGCAAGACGCTGCGAGCTGCCTCGCGCGCCCAGGACAACCAGCCGCTGCGGGACTCTCGGATGATTTTCGTTGAGCGGAACCACCGGGGGTAGGTAACGGAAGGGCTAGGGCGATTTCACATTTGGCCTAGCCCCGGAAGCGGCCTGGATCCAGGGCGTCCACAAAAACATTCTTGGTTTGCTGTGTCTGAGTTCGGTCCGGCCCTGCTGCTCGCCCGAAATCAGGTGAAGGGGCATGCCCTCAGGCGTGCCATCGAGGCCTCAGTTCGAACCGGCCTTTACGCCCTGAGCCCCAGGGGCTATGCCCCTTCCACTTGTCTCGGCTCACCGGGCCAAAGGCGGCAGACTTTGGGTGGCGGGTGTTTGGCTAACTATCCCTTCCGGGATCGGCGGCACGATCCAGGTAGATCCACAGCACTCGCGAGAACAGCGCTATGCCTGGCGCGAAGGGACGAACAGGAGCATGCCCGAAAGCACATTTCTGCAGCGACCAGCGCGTCAGCATCCACACCACAGCCGCGAACAGGCAGATCACGACCACGCTGATGCCGTAGCTGATGTACATCGCGCCCAAGAAATAGCCTTCCTCGCGCGCGAACTTCAAATCACACACTGGGCA
>DASQXC010000207.1:0-3381 GCA_035639935.1 Terriglobales bacterium | reverse complement strand
GACGTG
The DNA here is from genome assembly GCA_035639935.1 of Terriglobales bacterium. Classification (GTDB taxonomy): domain Bacteria; phylum Acidobacteriota; class Terriglobia; order Terriglobales; family Acidobacteriaceae; genus JAHFUA01. The sequence goes on along the minus strand of DASQXC010000207.1, from coordinate 3,375 downwards.
GCTACATCGATTTCGAGCGGCTGTTCGTGCTGAGGCTCAGCGCGGCCTTCTTCGTTGTGCGCACCAAGTCCAGGCTGCGATTCGGGTGATAGGCCAGTCAGGCGCTCTCTTTGGCCCTATGCCTAATGCTTTACGAGACGCCAGTCCTTTGGGCTGAACGAGAGTTGGATCTGGGCAGTCATATCGGTTTGGGGCGTGGCGGCTAGAACCGGTGCTCTCCATCGCTCTGCCTGCAGGAAGACCTGCAATGCGAGACCGTTCTGCCAACCGTAGCGGAGTTCTGCGTAGGCATCTTGCTGAGTCTCGCCGTTCGGAACGAAGTATTGCGAAGTCTTAACGGTGCGATAACCTACCCGCAGCGTTCTCTGGGGATTAAACCAGTAGGTGGCCCATGCCTGTCCACCGGTCCCCTCTCGCCCGAGCCACGAACCCAGCAAGTTCCCCTTGTTCGTGTAGGCGTCGCGGTAAATTCCTTCCCAATAGTAGAACTTCCCGCCTTCCGCCCGGCTAGTCACGGTGTCCGTAGTGCCGCCCTCCACATGCAAGTCGAGCTTGGGAATGAACGGAAACCGTGTGACATAGACGCCGGGGCTGACGGCAGCGCGACGCGGCGCGTCCACCGGCGAGACGTCATCGTGGACCACGGAGTCGGCATACAACGTCAACCAATTTCTTAGCCCCGGCAGTCGGTAGCTGAAATCAAAGTTTGCGTGGCGCGCGCCCGGGCTTCTGCGCAAGGAAAAGCCCGGATAAGTGCCGCTCGAGGTGCTGGTGAAGCTATGAAAAAAGTTCCCGAATGTAAGCGGCGCAATCCCCTCGCCGGCGATTACCGCGTCACGCGAAAATCCCAGCTCCAGGTTATCCGTCGGACGAAAGCTGACCTTTTGCCCGTAAAAGAAGGGCTGTCGGGGAAAGTGGTGGCCCGAGAGCTTGCCGAAAAAGCTGTCGTAGCGAAAAGGACCAAGCACCTTTGATAGAAGCGGGACGTGTAAGGGCAAGGTCCGATTGATACGCAGCGAGTAAAAGGGTTCGACATTATCGCTGAGCATCATCGCGCTTCCGGATCCCGGCCCCCACCAGTAGCTCTGTTTCCCCACGGAAACCTCATGCCCCAGCACATTGGTGGATACGTAGGTGTCCAGGAGCCGAAAGGCGTCGCGTGACGGCAATCCACTATAGGTCTGGACCGGAATATTGTCCTGCTTAGCAATCACCTGGGCAACGCTTGCGCTGTAACCGGCAACCCCAGGGCTGTGCTGGTATTCGCCACGCACGAAAAATGAGAATGGTCCATTCTCCGCGCGGTTTTCGAATCCGTTGATCTGTTGTGCGCCCCTCGCATAAGGTCGGCCGAAGTCATCGGCGATCGTCTGTCCAAAGTGATAGCTATCATTGAGTGGCGTGCCCGAGATGAATTGCGTGCGGCTGTAGATCCGATCCACCGAAATGCCCTTGTTGGGCCGGCCGGAGTCCAGTTCCTCTTCGCGCTTCAGCTCTGCTTTAAGCGATGAAACCAGCGTTTCGGCTGGCGAATCGAGATTGGATTCATCCACACCTGCAAGCATGCCGTACACTGCCATGCGGGTCCACGGCCGCAGACCCAAAAACTCTGTCTTCGCGATGCCCAGGGCTGCCAGCCGTTCAATAGCGGGATAAATCCAACTGTCCAGCTCGATGTAAGTGGAACTCATGCGCGTGGCCGGCAGCGGAACCAGCTCGCTCCCAAACGTACCGTAGCTATCGACCGCTGGGTCGTGGCGCCGCCGATAAACACTGCGTCCGATCAGGTATCCCATGGTCCCGCCGATAAACACATCGGAGGGAAAGTGTTGTTGCGCTCCCACGCGTGCAAGGCCGATCCCGGTGGCAGTACCGTACGCCAGCAGCTTCGTCATCCATCCCGGGTACTCGTTCGCGATTACAGTGGCCATGGCGAAAGCAGTGGTTGCGTGGGCTGAGGGAAACGAGTCGCCACCCCACTGGAAGAACCGCCCGCTGCCTGCATTCTGATTGGGGCGGCCGCGAGCAAAGCCGTACTTCAGCACCTCGTCCACAGCGAGCGCATCAACTCCAGCCTCAGCGGACAGGAGGCCGGTCTCGCGTTTGTGTAGGTCTCCGGTTCGCACACCCAGGAGATACATCGACCCGGCGGTGAGACCGAGGAGCCCGATACCGGCATTTGAGACTTGGCTGCTCAGGTGTTGGTGCCGGCGCGAGGCTTCGTACGAGGCTGGCCGGTCAGTCACCATGAGACCCGTGCTGACGCCCGCAATCGGCACCAACCACTGCGCATCGCCCAATCGCACGCGCCACGGACTGGTCCAGAGGGTTTTCTGATCCAGGAGGACGTTCTCGGGCAATTTGCGCAAATTGAGCAATGTGCCACGCCGGTAGTATTGAGATTGCGGCCCGTCTTTTGGAGCCGGCCCGGAAGGCAGCTTGCTGTCGCCCTGAACCGCCGAGGAGTCGCTCTGGTCTTCGGAAGGGTTGGCCGTCACGGATTGTGGCGTAGTTAGCTGCGCGCGGCACACCGGATCTAGACCGAGCGGAGCGTGGAAAGCCATCGCTATCAACAACAGCAAACAGCGCCGACGTATCCCTGGAACTCTAATACCTGTACCCATTCTGAATTTCAGCGGCGAGGTTACGGAAACGTATGGATGCAGTGGCGGCAGGCAGTCTGTCCGACATGAGAAGATTCACCCAGAATCTGCTGTAGCTGGCAATAGCATCGTCTGTGGTGGCATAGGGCGGATTCGTCCCATGCAGAAGCGAATGGAGATTTTGGTGAGCCAGCACGCTGCTGATTATTGAATACACCAGGATGTCAGGATCGACCGAACGTATCTGCCCATTCTTGACGCAAACTGCCAAGTACTCGCAGAGGGCGTGAACGATAGGGGCCACTTGCTGCCGGCACACGCGCTCAGCCGTCGGACGCAGCTCCAGCAATGCGACTTGCAGTAAGCGTGTCAGCTCGGGGTGAAATGTGGCCGCCTGTACCAGGAATTCCATGATGAGCGGTACCACTATTTGGGGTGCTGCGGTTTGCGCCAGGCCGCTTTGCAAGTCTTTCCCCGGCCGCAAACGGTCGAGTTGCGACTTCACGGCCGCCCAGAACAGATCGCGCTTCGACGTAAACAGGCGAAACAACGAACCTTCATTCGCGTCGGCGAGCCGGGCGATTTCACGGGTGCTGGTCCCGTTGAATCCCTGCTTAGAAAACAATTGGCCGGCAGCCTCGAGGATACGTTCCTCGGTGCTGCTCTTTTTGTGCGGCATGTTGGTTAGCTTTCAGGAAGCCGCCCGACAGGAACTTCGTCTCGGAATCGCCTCCACCTCATCGGCGTCCACTTCCACGGCTATGCTCTGCAT
>DASQXC010000206.1:0-3376 GCA_035639935.1 Terriglobales bacterium | reverse complement strand
CATTTACGTCCTTGGGAATATCGTTCACGTCGAAACCAGACCCCTCATATTGCACATTCGCTTCAGGCGCAGGAACGTATAACGCTCGTAGCACGGTATTTGTGCTGCCACCCGGACCTCCGGCTTCCCCAGATTTCTGCGGACGAAATCATCCTCACCAGCCGCCGCCTGATCGATTTGCGCCGCCGCTTGGGGATTGTTCCGGTAGACCCAACGCAGCCTCTGTTCAAATTCCTGGCTGATCCTCGATTCGGCCAAGTTATGGAGTTCAGCAATTATGGCGTCGGCCACATCGAGGCTGATTTCGATAGGCCGAACCTTCAGAACGCGTTCAGTCTTGCGTGCCGACCTTGCCGGCGGTGCGAACGGTTGTAACGCAGCTGACATCAGTTGCCCTTCCACTCCTCCATCATCTTCACAAAATCCTTAAACAAATAGTGCGAGTCGTGCGGACCGGGCGAAGCTTCAGGGTGGTACTGCACACTGAACATTGGCAAGGAACGATGGCGCAGGCCTTCCAGCGTCTGGTCGTTCAGGTCCATGTGAGTGAGTTCGACATCGCTCAGGTTCAGCGAGTCGGGGTCAACGGCGAAGTTGTGATTATGCGCCGTAATCTCGACCTTGCCCGTGCGGAGCTGCTTTACCGGATGATTGCCGCCGTGGTGTCCGAACTTCAGCTTGTAGGTCTTGCCGCCGAGCGCCAGTCCGATGAGCTGATGGCCGAGGCAGATGCCGAACATCGGCACGCGACCCATCAATCGGCGGATGTTATCCTGCGCATACGTCACCGGCTCCGGATCGCCCGGGCCATTGGAGAGGAAGACTCCGTCGAGATTCAGAGCCAGCACATCCTCCGCGCTGGTATCCGCCGGCACCACCGTCACGCCACAACCTTCGGACGTCAGCTTCCGCAGAATATTGTGCTTGATCCCGAAATCGTAAGCGACAACGTGGAAGCGCGGCGGTTCGTCTTTGACTCCTACGATTTCTGTGGGCTCGTGCGAACGCTCGCCGGTCTGCCAGCGATAGCGCTGCGTGGTGGAGACGACTTTCGCCAGATCGCTGCCGATCATTGACGGGATCGCGCGCGCCTTGGCGACCAGCTTCTCGGGATCGTCCTCCAGCATGGAGATGACGCCGCGCTGGCAGCCGCGGTCGCGCAGGTGGCGCACCAGGGCGCGGGTATCAATGTCCGAAATGACGGGGATTCTGTAGCGCTCCAGGTACTCATCCGCCACCTGCTGTGAGCGCCAGTTGGAACTGACCCGCGAGAACTCGCGCACCACTAAACCCTCGATGTACGGACGAGTCGCCTCGGCATCGTCGGGATTCGTGCCGTAGTTGCCAATCTCCGGATTAGTGAGGACTACAATCTGGCCGCAATAGGAGGGGTCGGTGAAGATTTCCTGGTAGCCGGTGATCGAAGTGTTGAAAACAACTTCCCCGTAGCATTCGCCCTTCGCACCGTAGCCTTTGCCGCGGAAGATGCGTCCATCTTCCAGCGCAAGAATAGCCTGCATTCCCGCTCCAGGGAGTGGATTTTTTAGATTTTAGCAGAACTCTCGTCGTCAGGAGGCTCTTGGGTTTCGGCTCTTGATCGCAAGGCGAACAGCCAAAAGCCAAGAGCCGCTTTTCATCGCAGCACGCCCAGCTTTTCCACCGGCCAGTACACGAAGACAGCCTTGCCGTAGATGTAGGACTCGTCCACGGGGCCAAATTCTCGGCTGTCGTTAGACATGGAGCGATGGTCGCCGAGCACGTAATAAGAGTGGTCGGGCACGACCATCTCGGGATAGGAATGGGCGTCAACGAAGTCGCGCGGGACGTAGTCCTCAGTGAGCCGGCGGCCGTTGACGTACACGCGGCCGTGCTCAATGCGGATGCGGTCGCCGGGCACGCCGATCACGCGTTTGATGTAGCTCTTGGCGGGATCGCGGGGATAACGGAAGACGACCACGTCGCCGCGCGCAACCGATTCGAAACGATACACGAACTTGTTGATGAAGATGCGCTCCTGGTCCTGCAGGCTGGGCAACATGCTGGTGCCCTCGACCTTCACCGGCTGATACAAAAACAGGATGATGAATCCTGAGATGGCGAGGGAGATCACGAGGTCGCGTGCCCAGCTCCGCAGCAACAGAGCGCGCGGCAGGATGCCCGGAGCCATCGCCCCGGCTGGATTGGGTATAGCGCCATTGCTCATGCGCATTTTCATTATACGGAAAATACAGAGCAGAGATGCCGGTTGGAAGGTTGCTTGGTGGATTCAGCCGTCGAGTAATTCACCCGATCTCCGATGACCCGATTCCCATAATTCCGGTAGAATAGCGTTGATGAAGCGTGCTCTGATTTCGGCCGTGGTTGCTCTCGTAGCCCTCACCACCTCGGCGCAATGGTTGGACGTGCCCGCCTATCACCCCGCGCCACCCAAGAAGGGGGAGAAGCTACCACCCATCCTGGCCGGACTAGACATCGGCGGTTCTGCCTTCAAGCACTCTTTTCAGGTGCGCGCCTACGAGTTGGCCTCCAAGATTCCCAAAGTCATTTATCAGCAACCCTGCTATTGCCGTTGTGATCGCTCCGTAGGACATAAGAGCCTGCGTAGCTGCTTTGAATCCACGCACGGGGCGCGCTGTGCCGCCTGCATGAAGGAGCTGTTCTACAGCTACGAGCAGCATAAGGCGGGCAAGACCGCAGCTCAGATCCGGGACGGCATCGTCAACGGTGAATGGCAAAAGGTGGACCTGGAAGCGGCCGCCTCGCTCGAATAGCCTCTTCGCTGTAACAGGGTGACGTAACTTTGATTGTGTAAAAAGCAGGAGGGTGTAAGTTGGCTTTGGCCTGAACGGATTTCTCACCAGAAGTAAACAGCGAGCAGTAATTAACAGTGGAAAAAGGCCGTTCTTCTCAGGCACAACTGCGGTCTTGAAGCGGAGTTGATGCCAGAAAAAGGGCGGCCTTTCTCATGACACAGTGTAGCCAAGAATCGTTCGCGTTTGCCCAGCGTTTTTCACGTCAGGTAGTGGCACAGTTTGACGGCGCCTGGATGACGAGCGACGGCGGCGGGCTGCTGTTGCGCCAGACCGCCCGCAAGATCGGCTTGCTGGAGCGCGTGGTCGCCGGCTTCACCGACACGCGAGATCCGGCGCGGGTACAACACCCGCTGGCCGAGATGCTGGCGCAGCGCATCTACGGGCTGGCGCTGGGCTACGAGGACTTCAATGACCATGAGGAGCTGCGCCGCGACCCGCTCCTCGCCCTGCCGCGAGGAGTTGATGGCCTGGTGCGAAGCCCACCAGGTGGACTACCTGTTCGGGCTGGCGCGCAACGAACGGCTGCAGGCGGAAATCGCCGCCGCCATGGCCGAGGCCAAGAG
>DASQXC010000205.1:0-5031 GCA_035639935.1 Terriglobales bacterium | reverse complement strand
CAGGACCCGCATGACCTCACGGTCAGCCGCAAAATACCGATCGACATTGCCAGCCACGGTAGCGCCGGACATCATGGTCGCAATCTGCCCGACGGCTTCGAACGATTTCTCGTCGAGACAGACTCCCACGATCGCAATCCTTGCCGCTACGCTTTGTGGGCTCGTCGCCATCAGTCCGTCCTCGCTGACTGGAAGGTAGCGATCGACTTTCTGTCTCCGGCCAACGTTTCCACCGTATAAACAGTTGGGGGCTTGGCGGTGCGCACCATTCGCGGCGCTGCCTCTGGTGCTCTCTTCGGAGCGCCCACCAACGATGGCAAGTCCACCCCGCCCGGAGTCGCAGCGGTAGCGTCGCCGCCGTTACGAAGGACAAATTGGATGCTGCCCTGATTGCCGGCCAATGCCAGCTTTTCCGAATCCTCGGGCGTCAATAGCAGTGTCACAATGCTGACGTTTTCAGGTTTGCCCGTCGGGTCGGGTTCGGTCTTCTGACCTACGGAAAGGACCTGCACGTTCTGCAGCACCGTCTTGCTCAGCGGAGTGCCGCCAACGTTGAGCGTCGCGAGCACATCCACACGACATCCCGGGAAGACAAAGCCGGCGATGTTGTTGACCTCGTTCGTCCTGACCGCTGCGGCACGCATGCCGTCGGGGATCTTGGCGGTAAGACCAATGCCGGAACCGGGAGTAGCGAGGTCGCGTTGCCGGATGGGTTCACTGCGGCCCACCGGGTACATCAGCACGCGGCCGATAATCTCTTCCGCCTTTCTCACCACCCCTTCCACGGCAACGTCGGCTGGCCAATCAACCACGCTGAGATGCTGGGCGGACAGCGTAGTCCCGGGTTGCAGGTCGGTGGCCGCCGCCACGATCTGCACGACCTTGGGCCGGCTGGCGGCCTGCTGACGGCGCACACTCGCGTAAAACAACGAAGTGACCCCGACCGAAAGGACGAGTGCCACAACCAAGGCGAGTCCCAAGCGACGAGCATTCATAGTTCACCTCCCAAACAACGGCGAAATTGCCCAGTACAGTGTCCCTGCGACGAAAGCCAACCCGTAAGGCATGCGTGCCGCCTTGGGGTTGTCGAGGTTCGCCGTCGGGTGCGGGTGCAGGCCGACCGCAGCATGGAAACACGCTACCCGCCAGGTACTGCGTAGCGTCTCTCCGACACGGCCCTGCACCAGCATGAATGCCAATGCCAGGATGCCGCCCGCGATGGCCGTTGCCGCCAGGATGCGCATGGCATCCTGAAAGCCCACAACAAACCCCAAAGCTGCCGCGAGCTTCACATCGCCCGCGCCCATGGCGCGAATCGTGTAAAAGAGCAGCAAGACGCCGCCCGCCGCCAGCCCACCCGCCAGCGAGGCCAGCAAGCCGTGCCAGCCAAAACGCAGCGACTGCACGAACAAGCCTGCCAGCATCGCCGGGTAGGTGAGGCGATTGGGAATGCGCTGCTCCCGTACATCCACGACCGCGGCCACGACAGCTATTGCCACTGCGAGCGCCACGATGATCTGTGACGACAACACTGGCTGCCTACCTTCATTCTGGAGGGCACCCGCCCCGTCCGGCGGGCGAGCACCCGTCCCGATAAAGCGCCCTAAGTCAGCGCCGCGATGACCTTAGAGAACTCACTGTTGATCGAGCTGGCAACGGTGCCAAGCAGGACAATCGCCGCGATCACCAGCAGAGCCGCCAGCATCACGTACTCGATCAAGTCCTGCCCAGATTCGTCTTTGTACAACTGTAGTAGCCGTTCCATTTCTCCCCCCGTTCTGGAGCAGTTGATTACGTGAGCGCCGCGATAACCCTGGAGAATTCGCTGTTGATGTGTTGGGCCACTGTGCCTAGCAACACAATCGCGGCGATCACCAACAGAGCTGCGAGCATCACGTACTCGATCAGGTCCTGACCGCTTTCTTCTTTATGCAGATTGAGCAATATGCTGGACATCACCTTTCTCCTTTTTCGTGTTATTTGGGAACTTCCCTGGGTGAAAGACCTTGGCTGCAGTCGCATTAACGACTTCTCAGCCTTGGACGCACTGCTGGGGCCGCTTACCTCACGGTTACTCTTCTGGGCCGGGAGCCGTAATGGTCGATAGCGCCACGAGTTGAGGGCTCAGAGCTAGCCGCATGCGCGGCGCGCTTGCTGTCGTGGGGGATGGGAATGTAAAACTAAAGCCCTTGACTCGCACAATCAGTTGCATTCCCCACACCAAAGGTCTGTCGTCGCGTGCGAGTCGGATGTCAACGTGTTGCGGGCGTATGTGTTAACTCATGCCCGGGTGGTGATTTTCACTGTAACCAACCTGGAGAATGGTTGTGCCAGCGGGGCACAATCTGGGTTCGCACGTACCACTTTTAGCCGCGTGTGCTCCTGTAGGTTGGTTCTGCCTTTCTCGCGGACACGACACGCAGCCGGCGCGCCCCTTCCGCCTCCAGCCTTTTCATAAGCGAACTCATGGGCGGTTTTTAATGACTCCATGGCTCAATCCACGGGCCGGCGGCAACAGCCTCCGTCGCGGCCGCTATTTTGCAACGGCAATGCGTGAAACCCCCGGTATCGAAGATGAATGGGAAAAGCAAACACGTTTGGCGTCGTCTCGTCCTGACTAGCGTCGCCATTGCGGGATTTCTGGCGGTGTTGCATGTGGCACGGAACTCAAAGAACGTGGCCGCCCGTGATTCGATCCAGTATTGGGCTGCGGGACGGCTGCTGGTTCATCGTCAGAATCCCTATGACCACGAACGCGTGTTCCAGTTAGAGCGCCAACAGGGGTATTCCGAGAGCAGGCCGGTAGTTCTTCGAAATCCACCATGGTCCCTGTTCATGGTTGCGCCGTTGGGACTTCTGAGTCCCTTCTGGGCATGGTTTGCGTGGGTGGCCATCTCGTTCGGGTCTCTCGTGCTGGGGATGAGGTTGTGCCGGAAGCTATATGGTGGGAATTCTCCAAGGAATCTGTTTTCTGTTGTGGGATATATGTTCGCCCCCGTCTTGGCCTGCCTGGCCTCCGGACAGATGGGGCTTGTGCTGATGCTGGGAGTGGTTCTTTTCCTCGCGTGGGAATCGAACCATCCCTTCCTGGCGGGCGCGGCGCTCATTCTCCCGTTTGCCAAACCGCACCTGCTGTCTCTGTTTTTCCTCACCGTACTGTTCTGGACGATCATCCGGAGAAGGCGCGCTGTCGCGGCCGGCTTTTTGGTCGCATTCGCCATCGCCCTTGTGCTTGGGCTGTTGCTTGATCCGAACGCTTTCCGGCATTACCGTGAGATGCTCCACACAGCCGCAATCGGAGAAGAGTTCATTCCCTCGCTCAGCGGTGTCATTCGACTCCTGTTCTTTCATCGCACCTTCTGGGTGCAATTTGTTCCGATGGCGGCGGGACTGGTATGGTGCACGTGGTTCTTCTTTCGCCGACAACACAATTGGAGCTGGCAGCAGCAGGGACCGATGTTGTTGGTGGCCTCCGTGCTGACCGCCCCTTATGGATGGTTGCCGGATGAAAGCCTGTTGCTGCCTGCGCTCCTGCAAGCCGCAGCATTCGCTTACGACGCCCGTGCGGCAATGACCTACCGCATCAAAGCAGGCTTGGTAGTATGCGCATTCCTGAATGCCGTGCTTTTGCTTATGGTTGGCGCTGGAGTCCCATTATGGAGCGGAGCCTACTTTTGGAGCAGCTTGCTGTGGTTCTTCGGTTATTGTTGGGGACGCACACTAATGCACTCGGATGGAGCCGCAGCAGCGAAAGATAAAGTGGCAGCCAGCTTAAGCGCGCGCTCCGGTTCCGGCCAATGAAACTCCGCTCCCAAATAGCGCTTTTAATTCTCACCGTGCTGCTGGGCACCGGCGCGACCGCCCATTACTACGGTGTGTTGGTTCCTCTGCGCCGGCACTTCTTTCAGCTTTCGAATGCAGAACCAGGAAACTGGTCCGATCTTTATCCGCGCTGGCTCGGCACGCGTGAACTCCTGCTTCACGGGCGCACCCCCTACAGCCTGGAGATCACGCGAGAGATCCAGCGGGGATTTTACGGCCGTGCTTTGGATCCTAAGAATCCCACTGACCCGGCGGACCGGGAGGCGTTTGCCTATCCCGCCTACATTGCCTTCTTGTTGGCCCCATTTGTGGGATTTCCGTTTGAGTCGGTGCGAACGGCAGCCGCATTGGTTCTGCCCTTGCTCGCCGCCGCAAGCGTGCTCCTGTGGCTTCACGGCATGCGGATTCGGCTACGCCCTTACGCTGTAGCCATCGCCGTGATCGCTTCCCTGAGCAGCTATTCCGTCCTCGACGCCATACACCTTCAGCAATTGACCCTGCTCGTGGCCGCGTTGCTGGCTGCCACGTTTGCACTGCTGGCGAGTGGTCGCCTGCGATTGGCTGGGCTCTGCCTGGCGCTGGCCACTATCAAACCGCAACTGGTCGCCCTCATTGTCCTGTGGCTAATCATTTGGACATTGGGTGACTGGCGGTCTCGGCGTTCCTTCATCCTCGCATTTGCCGCCGCTATGATCGCACTGGTTGCGGGGGCCGAGCTTATTCTTCCTGGCTGGTTTGGTCAGTGGCGGCAGGCTGCTCATGTCTATTTGGGATACGTCTCGCCATCCCTGATCGAGACCTTCTTTGGACGGGGGCCCGGCCAGGCCGCTAGTGCCGCTGGTATTTTGGCCGCGGGTGCCGTCTTCTGGCGACTTCGGCAGAAAGCACCCGGCTCTGAGCGGTTCAATTTTGCCTTCGTCGCCGGTCTGGTGCTCACCTGCCTGCTCTGCCCCAACGGGATCAACGCAGTGTATACGCAGGTGCTGTTGGTCCCGGCGTACCTTTGGCTCTTTACCTCGGGTCGGGCGGAAAGAAAGTCGAGCACCGTCGCCTGCGTGACCTGGGATGCAGCCGCCCTAACGCTGGTAGGGCAATGGCCGCTTGCGTTGGCGGTGCTGTTCGCGGTTGTGGTGCTCGGTTACGTTCCACAGAGCGGAACACAATTCTTCGTCGCCGCTCCCCAAGTACTCGCGTGGTTGGCTCCATTCG
>DASQXC010000204.1:0-5997 GCA_035639935.1 Terriglobales bacterium | reverse complement strand
AGTTGCGAGTACCGAGTACCGAGTTGCGAGTCTGACTTGGGACTAACTGCCTTCTTCCGCAGAAATCGAAGTGATGAGACCGCTCAGGATACGGCTGACCTCGTCAATCTCGGACAGAAGGGTCTCGACCGAAGCTTGATCAATGTACTTGAGCCGCTGACTAATCATGACCTGTGTCTCCAGTTCCGCGAGGGAGGCGCGGGAACTCCGGAGAAAATGTCGGAAATCGCGTTTCGAAAACCGAGCTTGACCTTCCGCAATGTTGCTTGGAACGGAGACTGCCGCTCTGCGCATCTGGTTAGCCAGCCCATACGTTTCCTGCTTAGGGAATGGTCACTCGCAAGATACACGAGTTCGACGAGATCCATTGCTTTCTGCCACGCCGCGAGATTCTTATAGTGCCTGCCCATTCATACCTCTCCGGAATGAGCGCTGCGGAACGGTAGGGCTTGTCCGCGGCCAATTCAATGGGTAGTTTGTACCGAGTACCGAGTACCGAGTTGCGAGTACCGCGTACGGAGTAGAAAGTACCTTGTAACTCGGTACTCGGTACTCGGTACTCGCTACTCGGTACTCGCAACTCGGTCCTTCATCGCATGCTCCAGGTCCACAACATCGAGGTCATCTACGACCGGGCCATCCTTGTCCTCAAGGGCTTGTCATTGCAGGTGCGGGAGGGCCAGATCGTTACCCTGCTGGGCTCGAATGGCGCCGGTAAGAGCACTACGCTGAAGGCGATCTCCGGGCTGCTGAAAGCGGAGGAGGGGGAAGTCACCGACGGCGACATCCGGCTGATGGGCCAGCGCATTGACCGGCTGGAGCCGGAAGACATCGTGCGGCTGGGAATTTTCCAGGTGATGGAAGGCCGCCGCGTCTTTGAGGATCTCACTACTGACGAGAACATCCTGATGGGCGCGTACACGCGCACGGATGCCGCCGGCATCAAGCGCGATCATGACCTGGTGTTCGATTACTTCCCGCCGTTAAAGGAGCGCCGCAAGCAACTGGCAGGCTATCTCTCCGGCGGCGAGCAGCAGATGCTGGCCATCAGCCGCGCCCTGATGGCCCGGCCGAAAATCATGCTGCTGGACGAGCCGTCGCTCGGGTTGGCGCCCATGCTGGTGAAGGAGATCTTCTCCATCATCCGTGCGATCAACCAGGAGGAGAAGACCACGATCCTGCTGGTGGAGCAGAATGCCAATCTGGCCTTGTCCATCGCCGATTACGGCTACATCATGGAGAACGGCCGTATCGTCCTTGACGGCGAGCCCAACAAGCTCAAAGCAAACGAAGATGTGAAGCGGTTCTATCTCGGAGCCGGTGGGAACGGAGAACGGAAGAGCTATCGCGAGCTGAAGTTCTATAAGCGCAGGAAACGGTGGCTGTCGTGAGAACAGTACCCAGTACCGAGTACCGAGTAGCGAGTACCGAGTAGCGAGTACCCAGTACCGAGTACTGAGTACCGAGTTGTCAGTACTGAGACTCGGTACTCGCAAACTCGGTACTCGCAACTCGAGGTGGAGCCCCATGTCGCTTCTGCGCGCCAGCACCATTCTTGACCCCGAACTGGAATCGCGTCCGGCGACCGACCGTATCGCATATCTGGAAGATCGGCTGCGCCGGACCATCGTCCATGCGTACGCGAACGCGGCGCGCTTCCGCGCTGCCATGGACGCTGCCGGGGTAAGCCCGCGCGACATTCATCGCCTCGGCGACTTGGCCAAAGTTCCCATCACGCGCAAGGACGAGCTGCCCGCGATCCAGGCTCAGGACTTGCCTTTCGGCGGACTGGCAGCGGTTCCCACGCACAGCTTGAAGCGCATTTTCGTGTCGCCGGGCAACATCTACGACCTTCAGGGACAGGCTCCAGACTTCTGGCGTTTTCGCCCGGCGCTGGCAGCCGCTGGGTTCCGCGCAGGCGACGTCGTGCTCAATACCTTCGCGTATCACTTGACGCCTGCAGGCTTCATGCTGGACGCTGCGCTTGGTGCCTTGGGCTGTGTGGTCGTGCCCTCCGGGCCGGGCAATACCGAAACGCAGGTGCGCATCGCCTCTGACCTCGGCGCCACCGGCTACGTAGGGACGCCGAGCTTCCTCTACACCATCCTGAAGAGGGCGGCCGAGACGCGCTCGCCGCTGCAGCTTGAAGTCGCCTGGGTGACGGCGGAGATGCTGCCGGAATCGCTGCGCCACGAACTGGAGACCGATTACGGCATTCGCGTGCTGCAGGGCTACGGCACTGCTGATCTTGGTCTGCTGGCCTACGAGTGTTTAGAAAAAAAGGGGATGCACCTTCATCCCGAAGTCATAGTTGAGATCCTGGATCTGGAAACGCAAGAGCCGGCGCCTCCCGGCCAGCCGGGGCTGGTTGTGGCCACGATCTTTGATGAGACTTATCCCCTAGTTCGCTTTGCCACTGGCGATTTGAGCATGTTCCTGGAAGACCACTCCTGCGCGTGCGGCCGCACGGCACCCAAGCTGGCCGGCATTCTGGGCCGGATCGGGGATGCGGTAAAAGTCAAAGGCATGTTCGTTCGCGGCAGCCAGATGGAGGAGGTCATGAAGCGGTTTCCGGAGGTGGCCCGGTTTCAGGCGGTGGTCACGCGCGAAGCGCACCAGGACCGCCTGCGCTACATTATCGAACTCAACTGCGGCGTCAAGGAGGATGGCCTGAAAGACCGCCTCGCTGAGGCGTTGCGAGGATTGCTGCACGTGCGCGGGGAGGTGGAGTTGGTGCCCCCCGGAACCATTCCCGCAGGCGCCAGGAAGATTGATGATCAGCGTGTTTGGAAGTAATCATGAGCGCCGCGCAACTGGAAGTCCGCGACCTGAGGCTGCGTTTCGGCGGCGTCACTGCCGTTAAAGACGTGAGCTTTGAAGTGCAGAAGGGCTCGATCCAGGCCATTATCGGTCCTAACGGCGCGGGCAAAACCAGTCTGCTCAACGCCATCAGCGGCTTGTATCGCCCTCAGCAAGGCAAAATCATCTTCGAGGGTCAGGACATCATGCGTCTGAAACCCTACCAGCGCACCAGCCGCGGACTGGCGCGCACCTTCCAGAACATCGCCCTGTTCAAAGGCATGACGGTGCTCGACAACCTGCTCATCGGACGCCACACGCACCAGCACTGCGGCATTCTGAAAGGCGGCTTCTATTACGGCCCCGGGGAAAGGGAGGAGATAGCGCATCGCAGGGTGGTCGAGGACATCATTGATTTCCTGGAGATCCAGCATATCCGCAAGAAGGTGGTGGGCACGCTCGCCTACGGCCTGCAGAAGCGCGTGGAGCTGGCGCGGGCGCTGGCCCTCGAGCCCAAGCTGCTGCTGCTGGATGAGCCCATGGCCGGCATGAACGCGGAAGAGAAGGAAGACATGGCACGCTTCATTATCCACACGAACGAAGAGCGCGGCACCACCGTGCTGATGATCGAGCACGATATGGGCGTGGTGATGGACATCTGCAGCCGGATCGCGGTGCTCAATTTCGGGGTAAAGATCGCCGACGGCACGGCGCAGGAACTGCAGCGCGATCCCCACGTGCAGAAGGCCTACCTCGGCCAGGAGGACGTAGGGGTGGCGCAGGTGGCGGAGGGGTAGGTCTATTGAGCTTCGGCTGGATCGTGCGCCACGCCCGATCTCCACAACAACGCCATGTTTGGCTCTGAACACTACGTGCACCCAGGAAGTTGTCGTATTCGTGGGCCATGGTGTCGTCCCTTCGGGACTCCTGTTTATTTTTTTGCTTTTCGTTCCCGGCACTTACGTGCCGGGCTTTCGCCTGCGGCCTCCCGCCCCTTCGGGGCTGGTGAGCTATTGATTCGATGAACTAATGGCCAAATGACTCAATTCGCCGCATTATTGCTCAGAACCAATGGCAGATCTTGATCAGCGCGCGGACACTTTCCCCAAGCTGCTGGTGCGGAAGGCCGCCGAGCTGGGCGCGAAGACCGCGCTGCGCGAGAAGGAGTTCGGCATCTGGCAGTCCACGACTTGGCAGCAGTATCACGATCACGTGCGCGACTTCTCGCTGGGGCTGGTCAGCCTCGGTCTCCAGCGCGGCGACAAGGTGGCCATCATCGGCAACAACCGGCCGGAGTGGGTCTACGGCGAGCTTGCCGCGCAGGCTGGGGGCGCCACCTCGGTCGGAATCTACCAGGATTCGACGCTCAGCGAAGTCGCCTACGTCATTGATCATTCCGAGGCGGTGTTCGTGGTAGCTGAGGACCAGGAGCAGGTGGACAAGATCCTCGACCTGAGCGAAAAGCTGCCGCGGGTGCGGAACGTCATTTATACCGACCCGCGCGGGATGCGGAATTACAAGCATCCCTCCCTTATCAGTTTCACCGCCGTTGAGGACAGGGGCCGGGAACTGGCGGCGCGCCGGCCGGAGTTGTGGATGGAAAACGTCAACGCCGGCCGCGCTGACGATGTGGCCATCATCTGCTACACCTCAGGCACTACCGGCTTTCCCAAAGGCGCGATGTTGACCTTCCGCAACCTGCTCACCATGGCTGCCAGCCTCAATCAGGTCGATGCCAAGCTGCCGGAGGACGAGTTTGTCTCCTTCCTGCCGCTGGCCTGGATCGGCGAACAAATGATGTGTATGTCCAGCGGGCTGACGATCGGCTTCACCATCAATTTTCCCGAGGAGCCCTCCACCACGATGGAGGACCTGCGAGAGATCGGTCCGCATTTTATGTTCGCGCCGCCGCGCGTGTGGGAGAACCTCAACTCCACGGTGCAGGTGAAGGTCATGGATACCACCCGCGTCAAACGCCTGCTCTACAACCTGTGCATGCCCGTGGGCCACAAAGTCGCCGATTTGCGCTTCAACAAGCAGCCCATCCGTGTGCCCTGGAAGATCGCCTACAGTCTTGCTTACTGGGGTCTGTTCCGCGCCTTGAAAGACCGGCTGGGCTTCAGCAATCTCCGCACCTGCTCCACCGGCGGCGCCGCACTGGGGCCGGATGTGTTCCGCTTCTTTCACGTGCTGGGCGTGCCGCTGAAGCAGATCTATGGGCAGACGGAGATCAGCGGCATCTCGTGCATTCACACCGATGATGACATCCAGTTCCACACGGTGGGCAAGCCAATTCCCGGAACCGAGCTGCGCATCTCCGAACGCGGCGAAATCCTCTCGCGCAGTCCTTCCGTGTTCATCGGCTATTACAAGAACGAAGCCGACACCCAGGAGACGCTCGCCGATGGCTGGCTGCACTCGGGAGACGCCGGGTACCTCACCGAAGATGGTCATCTTGTGGTGATCGACCGCATTAAGGACGTGATGCAACTGGCGGACGGTACCCAGTACTCGCCGCAGTTTATTGAGAACCGCTTGAAGTTCTCGCCATATATAAAGGAGGCGGTGGTCGTGGGGAAAGGCCGTCCCTTTCTCACGGCGATGCTCTGCATCGACATGGGGGTGGTGGGCAAGTGGGCGGAGGGGCGCAAAATCGCCTACACGACTTATACCGATCTTTCCGCCAAGCCTGAGGTGTATGACCTGCTCCACCAAGAGGTCGATAAGGTCAATGAGACTTTGCCTGCGGCGGCCAAGATCAAGAAATTCGTACTGCTCTACAAAGAACTTGACGCCGACGATGAAGAGCTGACGCGCACCCGCAAGGTGCGGCGCGCCTTCGTCGAAGAGCGCTATAAGGAGGTCATTTCGGCTTTGTATGGCGAGGTGCAGCAGGTGCCCATCGACACCATGATCAGATTCCAGGACGGCAAGACCGCGCGGATCAAGACTACACTGCTGGTGCGGGAGTTGGGGATGGCGTAGCGAGAGTAAAACGCAAGGTCCCTCGACTCGCGCTCCGCTCGCAAGCTCGCGTCGCGCTTCGCTCGGGATGACGATTTCATTGGATTTATTTTCGGCACGGCTGAAGCCGTGCCTACCGCGCTGATGCGGACGGAGGAGAGCGTGGATTTCTTCTTACAACTGACAATCAACGGCGTGGTGGTGGGCAGCATATACGCGCTGGTGGCCATGGGT
>DASQXC010000203.1:0-3948 GCA_035639935.1 Terriglobales bacterium | reverse complement strand
TTGGTGTAAGTGAGGGCCTCCCACGGCTGCGCGTCTGTTGAGAAATAGGCCACCAGGCTCTGGGGCGTAACCAGCAACTCGCCCTCGGTGCCTCGCGGACGGAGTCGCAGGTCCACCGGGAACAGCGTGCCGTCCTGTGTGTAGGCGGCCAAAGCTTCAACCATCTGTTCCGCCACTTTGGCGAGCGGTGCGGGATTCGCCTGCTCGTCGCGTACGAACAGCAGATCGGCGTCAGAGGCCAAGTCGAACTCCATGGTTCCCAGCCGGCCCAACGCCAGCACGGCAAATCCGCCGGGACTTCCTGCGATCGCCAGGGCTGCAGCAATGGCATCGTCGGCGGCCGCGCTGATCTCGGCTAGGGATTCGTAAACCGGACGCGGCTCCATTACGTCGCGCGAGCCGGCGGCAAACACGCGATGCCGGTAGTGCCGGCGTAGCATGCTCAGCTTTTCGTTGCGCGATGCCGGCGCCGACGCCAGGAAACCGAATACCGGATCGTGCCCCGCCGCGCCGGAAGGTTCCGGCTTGAATAGGCTGCCGCTTTGGTCGCCGTTGCCGGAAGCCGCGGTTTCCTCAATGGCGCCGAGTTCCTGCGGATGGCGTACCAGGATATCGGTCAGGTAATCGCTCACTTGAAAGAGACGCAGCGCGCGCCCTACTGCCTGCGGATTGTGAACCAGCGCCGCGTACCGCTCGGAGCTGGTAAAAGCCGCGCTCAAGAAGCGTTGCAGGTTGCGCCGGGTGTGGGCAGGGAGATCGCGCTGCGCCGCCACTTCATACAACCCGGGAGCATCCGCGGACAGCCGCTGCAAGATCTGCTGATACGACTGTTCCCTGCCCGCTTCGGGCGCCACAAGGCGGAACTCGCCGCCCTCGCGCTCCTGGCGCTGATGCGTCTGCTGGTGGTGGATGATGCGTTCGTAGATGCTGGCCACGGCGGCCATGCTGGCGCGCACCCGCGTTACAAAGGCATCGGTATTGCAGCCCACCGCATCCTCGCCCGCGACCGAGCGATGGAGCACACGCAGTTCGGTCTCCGAGCCCGGCAGCCGGTGTATTTGCTGCCCACGCCGGAGTTGTAGCCGGTGCTCAACCGTGCGCAGAAAGATGTATCCCTGACTGAGTTCGTGGAAGTCTTTCCCGCTGATGTGTCCTTTGTCGTGCAGCTTCTGGAGCGAGAAGAGGGTGCCGCCGGAGCGCAGCCATGTCTCTCGGCCACCGTATACCCGCTGCAGACACTGCACCAGGAACTCAATATCGCGGATGCCGCCACGTTCCAGCTTTACGTCGATATTATCCGGGCGCCGCAGAGAGGTCGTCCGTCTGCGCCGGTGCGCTCCAATCTTCTCCCGTGAGTTGACCGCAGTCTCGATGGCCGCAAAGTTCAGCTCCTCGCGGTAGACCAATGGTTGTACTGCGCGAATGAACTCCCGCGCCAACTCAAGGTCGCCTGCGGAATGCCGCACCTTGATTAGCGCCTGCAGTTCCCAGTCGTGCGCCACTCCGGCGTAGTATCGGACGGCGTGGCCCAGCGGCACCGCGGGCTCTCCTTCCGCGCCCTGCGGACGCAGACGCAGGTCGATGCGGAACACGGGCCCTTCTGGCGTCGCGCGCGAGAGCAGATCCGTGACCTGCTGCGCCAGCCGGATAAAGTACTCGTGATTGGTGATCTCGCCCGGAGGCTCAGGCTCGCCGTCGCCATATAAAAACAGCAAGTCCACATCCGAGCTGTAATTCAGCTCGATTCCCCCCAGCTTTCCCATGGAGAGCACGGCCATGGGCGTATCTACCACTCGTCCTGCGGCGTCATTATGACGAGGTGCGCCGTAGCGATTCCGCAGGACGGAGTCGGCGTAGCGGCGCGCCTCTTCAATAAGCACGTCAGAGAGCGCGGAGATCTCAGCGGTAGTCTCGGCCAGGCTGGCAATACCGAGCACGTCGCGCAACGTGATGCGGACGTACTCCCGCTTCTTGAAGCGCGCCAGCAGTTGCGAGATGTCGGTCTCGAAGCAGCGCGAGCGGAAGCGCGCGAAGTGCTCCGAGAAGTCGTCGCGCGAATGCGAGCGGTCCAGGGTACGATCGCGCCCCAGGGTACGGAAGAGGTCCGTGTTCTGCAGCAGGGTTTCGCCCAGCCACGGGCTGTAGCCGAAGACCGCGATCGCATAGTGGATCAGGAATCGCCTGCGGTCGAGCTGGCGCACCAGTTCGTGGTTCTCGGGCGCGCTAGCGAGGCGCTCGAAGAGGTTCAGGGTGCAATCAGGGTCGGGTGACTCGGCCAGCAGCGTCGGCAGGGCCTCTGTGACCCCAGGCGGCAGATTGGCCTCGAGCCGCGCCAACGTGACGCGCGCCGCTTCTGGATGGCGAAAGCCGATTCGCGAAACCGCCGCTGCCCGGTCCATGGGCGCAGATTATCTCGCATGTCGCTTGAATAAAAGCTATCCCAAAGAAATCCAGCCTAGGACTGTCTGGCCCGACACGGATCTCTCTTTGATGAAAACGTTTCGGCAGCAACTCTCAAATCGCGCGCGGGTTGATAGCCCTTGGAGCCGTTCTTGGCGCGTCTCCCGTTAGCACATACCCCCGGATGGAGAAGTCCGACCGGAGTATTTCTGTTGCATCGTTTGGTCGCATCGCTGCTGTTCGCGTCGCTTCTCGCACTTGGAGGCTGTGGCGGTTCTGCCGTTTTCGCCCCGACGCCAGTCGGCCCGTTGAGCAACGCCAGTTTCAAGGGCATGTACGCCTTTGGGTTCAGCGGTGTGAACACCCTCGGGTTCTTCAGCATTGCCGGCAGCTTGCAGGCGGATGGCAACGGCAACATCACGGCCGGCGTAGAAGATGTTAACAGCGCCTCAGGCGTGTTCCCGAACCTGGCCATCACCGGCAAGTACGCAATCAGCGCAGACGGCCGGGGCACGGCCACGCTGTTTTCCTCGCTGAACCCGATTGATATCGATTTCGTTCTGGTGTCCGGCAAGCATGCGCTGGTCATCCGCTTCGACCAGAACGCGACCGCCAGCGGAACGATGGATCTCCAAGATGTATCCGCCTTCTCCGCTGCGGCACTTCAAGGAGCCTTCGCCTTCAGCCTCTTCGGTATTGATAACGGAAATACCTTGGCGACTGCTGGCATGTTTTCCGCCAACAACGTCGGCAGTATTACGGCAGGAACGGAGGACTTCAACGACAATGGTACGGTTTCCACAAATCTGCCGCTTACCGGTTCATTAACAGTAGGTGGCAATGGACGGGGCATCGCAGTGCTCACCACTTCCTTGGGGACGCTGAACTTTGCTTTCTATATCGTGGACGCAAATCACCTGAAGCTGATCGAAATCGACTCCAACCCCGTGCTCGCCGGTGACGCCTTCCGCCAGCAGGGGCCGTTCTCCAATGCCAGGCTCTCTGGCGCTTACCCGTTCACGCTTGGGGGATCCAGTTCGCAAGGTCCCTTCGCCGCTGGAGGAATTCTTACCGCCGATGGAAACGGCAACATCAGCGGGGGCGTAGAGGACATCAACAACAGCGGCTCCGTCGCTCAAAACTTGGTTTTGTCCGGCAGCTATAGCATCGCCAGTAGCGACCGCGGGACGCTAACACTGACCACAACCGCCGGAAGCTCAAATTTCGTTATTTATCCGTCCACCGGCGGAGTTCAGATGCTTCAGATCGACTCAACCGTCGTCAGCGGTGGCAGCGCCTTCGCGCAGCAGGGAGCGGCGTTTTCCAACGCCTCCATTGAGGGGAATTACGGACTGAACTTGACTGGGGTGACGGGCGGCTTGGAAATCGATTCTATCGCCCAATTCGCGGCGGATGGCAACGGGCACCTCAAAGGGACCGTGGATTTCAACAACTCTGGCGTGTTGGCCCTCGGCTTAGCGCTTAATGGCAGCTATTCTGCTGCAGGGAACGGGCGTTTCACGGCCACACTGAGCAGTTCATCAGGAT
>DASQXC010000202.1:0-4293 GCA_035639935.1 Terriglobales bacterium | reverse complement strand
ACGAGGTTTATTCGGCGTACTACCGTGTTCCTCGTGATGCCAAAGATTTGTTGGCGCGCTCCAAGCTGATCGAGGCGGGTACTGCCGAAGGCGCAACCCTCGTCATTCTTATTAAAGAGATTGGCACAGACGCACTGTTCGCATTGAAACGTGTGTTGGGGTGCGCCGACGAGAAGCAAGGATTGGAGCGGCTCAACGCGTTCTACAAGACTTGCCGCGACCGCGATCTGGCGCTGGCCGTCGCGCAGACGGACGTCAAGGGCGACCGCAGCAAACGTCCTTCCGAGCAGGAAGACCCCGATCTCTACGTTCGTGTGGTGGAAAAGCGCTCGGATGGGATCGTAGTGCGCGGCGCCAAGGTCCACACCTCCTGCGCGCCTTACGTGGACGAAATCATCGTGCTTCCCAGCCGCAGCATGGGTCCGGGCGACGAGCCATGGTCCGTTGCATTCGCCGTGCCTATGGCCACACCCGGATTACGGCTCTACGCCTCTGATTTCCTCCACGGCACCGACGATTGCTTCACCCGGCCCATCTCCACCAGTCACAAGATGATCGAGACGCTCACCGTCTTCGATAACGTATTCGTCCCGTGGGAGCGAGTGTTCTTCGAAGGACGCAATGATCTGGCCAGCGCCGCCGCGCTCACCTTCGTGGAGTTCCATCGTTTTACTGCGGTAAGTTACAAGCTGCCCCTGCTGGACGCTCTGGTGGGCGCGGCGATCGCGGTGGCGCGCGCCAATGGTACCGAGCGCGCGGGCCACGTGCGCGACAAGCTTACTTGGCTGGCTGGCTATGCGGAAAGCGTTCGTGGTCTCGCCGAACTCGCTGCCCTGCGCTGCCAAGTGGAGAAAGGCGTTGCCTATCCACACGTTTTCACGACCAACATGGCGAAGTGGGTGTTCGCGCGCGACTTTCACCAGGCGATGGAAGTGGTGCAGGACCTCGCCGGCGGATTGCTGGTCACGGGTCCCGCCGGCAGTGATTGGGAATCTCCCGAAGTGCGTCCCGTGCTGAAGAAGTATTTCCGCGGCGCCTGGCCGGCGGAGCGGCGCCTGCCAGTGTTGAATCTGATCTCCGAATTGACGGCCCGGCTCTACGGCGGATATCAGGCGGTGCTGGCGGTCCACGCCGAAGGCTCGATCGAGGCGGAGAAGCTGGCCATGTTTCGCGCCTACAATCCGGAGCGGGCCGTGAAGCTCGCCATGAAGCTGGCGGGACTCGACTCAGAAGTCATCGCCTGATCTGTAGAGACGAGTGTGCTGCGTCTCTTACGCGGATGGGGCGGAGAAGTGGGTGTTCTCGACAACCAAGTCGCGATTGTCACCGGGGCAAGCCGTGGGATCGGCCGCGCTATTGCGGAGACTTTTGTCCGGGAAGGCGCTCGGGTCGTTATCTGCAGCCGCAAGCAGGAATCGCTCGACCAGGTGGCACGCGAGATCGGGTCTGCTGCCAGACCCATCGCGTGTCACGTCGGCCGGCTGGCCGAATTGCAGGACCTGGTCGCCACCACCACTCGCGAGTTCGGACGCATTGACATCCTGGTGAACAATGCCGGGACCAATGTCGGCCAGGGTCCCGCCTTGGCGGTGGACGAAGCTCAGTTCGACAAGATGATTGAAGTGAATCTCAAGAGCGCATTCCGGCTGACGCAGCTGGTGGCGCCAGGCATGTGCGAACGCGGAGGAGGCGCCATCATTAATATGGCCTCCATCTCCGGCCTGCGCCCGCAGCGCGAAGGCATGCTCTACAGCATGACCAAGGCGGCACTCATCATGATGACCCAGTCCTATGCGCTCGAGCTCGGCCCCAAAGGGGTGCGTGTGAATGCCATTGCGCCGGGCATGATCGAGACGGTGCTCAGCGAGTATTACTGGAAGGACGAGGGACGCCGCGCACAGATCCTCCAGAAGCAGCCCATCCAGCGCCTGGGTAAGCCGGAAGATGTGGCCGAACTCGCGCTACTGCTGGCCAGCGACCGCGGCTCTTACATCACCGGGCAGACTTTCGTTGTTGATGGCGGCTTCATGCTCTCGGCGCTATAGGCAGAACGGGTGCGGCCGGGTGGGGATTTTTGAAAGGCCCCACCCTTGGTAAAACCGGCCAAGGGTGGGGCACCCATCCCTACCCCATCAAATCCGTTGCTGGCGGCCAGCGTCAAGGCCAGGCGACCAGCTTGGTGAAGGGCGCCACGTACGCCTGCAAAAACACCAGAATCCCGACCAGACAGGCCAGGGCGATACTGTGCCAGAACACGTAGCGCAAGATGTCGCCCTCATGTCCATACCATTCGGTCGCAGTGCTGGCCACGACGATGCTCTGCGCGTCAATCATCTTGCCCATAACGCCGCCGCTGCTGTTGGCCGCGCCCATCAGAATGGGTGAAAGCCCAATCTGCTGCGCGGAGATCTTCTGCAGGCTGCCGAACAGCACGTTCGATGAGGTATCAGAGCCGGTCAGCGCCACGCCCAGCCAGCCTAGCAATGTCCCGAAGAACGGATACAGATATTTCGTCTTGGCGAACGCCAAGCCCATGGTGGCGTCTACTCCCGAGTAGCGCGTCAGGATTCCCAGCGACAGCATGGCGGCTATGGTCATTAGGGAGAACCGTATATGCCACAAGGTCTGCCACCACATCTTTACAACCTTGCCAAACGACAGGCCCATGACGAATCCGGAGATGACCGCCGCAACCAGTGCCCCGGTGCCCGTCATGGAGAGCCAGTTGAAGCTGAACACCGCAGCCTCAGGCGTCGGCTTCGGAACCACGGGCGGGACCCTCAGCGACAGCTTGTTCAAGCCGGTGACCGGGATCTGCGGATTCGTGATCTTGCCCAAGGGGACGTGCAGGGTCTTTGTCAGGAAATCTATCGGGGGCTTGGCGACCCGTTCGGCGACGGATTGCGGATTGGCCGCAGATTTCTCCGGCGTGTTCATAATCCGCTTGCCGGCATAAGTTCCCCAACAGAAAATCACTACGCTAAGGATCAGCCACGGGACCCAGGCACGGGTCACTTCGCTGCGGCTATAGCCGTGCTCGCCACGAGCCGCGCGCTGCTCGCCTTGTCGATGGCCTTCATGTCCCCAGATTCGTTTCGGATGCCAGATCTTGAGAAAGACGATCAGGCAGCCCATGGAGATGATGGCAGCGATGATGTCAGTCAACCAGGGCCCGTGGTGGTTGGAAACAAAATATTGGGGGATAGCGAATGTAATGCCGGCCACCAGCACGGCCGGCCAGATCTCTATCATGCCGGAGAACCCGGCATACGCCCAGATCAACCAGAAGGGCACCAGCACGGAAAAGAAGGGCAGAATGCGGCCTACTTGCGCCCCCAAGACGAACTCGCTATAGCCGGTGACCGTGGCCAGGCCGACGATGGGCGTACCCAGTGCGCCATAGGCCACTGGGGCAGTGTTGGCGATCAGCGACAGGCCAGAAGCGGCCAAGGGCGCGAAGCCGAGGCCGATGAGCAGCGCCGCCGTCACCGCCACCGGCGTGCCGAAGCCCGCCGCGCCTTCGAAGAACGCGCCGAAGGAAAAGGCAATCAGCAGCAGTTGCAGCCGTGTGTCCTGGGTAATGCCGGTCATGCTTTCCTGCAAGACCTTAAAGCGACCCGTCGCCAGCGTCATTCGGTACATGAAAATAATGTTGAGAATGATCCAACCGATGGGGAACAATCCGAAGCAGGCGCCGTAGATGGCAGTGATGGTGGCCATCTTGGTCGGCATGTGAAAGATGCCGGACGCTACCGCTAGCGCGGTAACCAGCCCCAGAAATGCGGAATAGTGTGCCTTCATGCGCAAGATGGCGAGCGTTCCCAGCAGCACGATCACCGGCAGGGCCGCAAAGATGGTCGAAAGCCACCAGCGTCCCAAGGGGTCGTAGCCCTGCGCCCACGGCTTGTTTGGCGTCGGGCCGACCCAGGCCAGCATAACAATGGTCGCTGCCACCAGCGCCATCAGAATGCCGGGCACCGGTCCTGCGCGTCCCGGCTTCGCGGCCGGTTTGGGTGGAGTTGCGGACGTGGTTACGGTTCCGGCCATGTGCACCTCGAAGAGCGAGCGTTTGGGCCAGCGAATGTTGCCAGCGGGCTAGGGGCGTGTCAAGCGATAAGAGGCTGCTGACGCGGTGTCGGATGGCATCCGATGCTGGTCCTATGGCTAAAAAAGGGCAACGGGAGCGGGTTTCGGGGCGTCCAATAAACATAAAGAGAGTTGCGGCGGTTGAACGGAGCGCGCTATGCCGACCGCCACCATATCGAGAGAAAGCGCCCTCGCCCACGGCCGTGC
>DASQXC010000201.1:0-5526 GCA_035639935.1 Terriglobales bacterium | reverse complement strand
GGCTACCCCCACGCTCGTATGGGAGCGAAGCGGAACAGCCACCACGGGAACGCCCTTAACTTCGGCGGTAGGACCACACCAGGAAGAATGTATTTCGGTTGCACGCTCGAGGAAATTGCGGTTCCAAAGCTCAAACACGATCAGATGCCAGATCTCCCAGGAGCGGTCGCGCAGGCCTTGGCGATGTTCCAGCAGTCTGCGGCGTACCGCTTGTGCACTGAAGTATCCTCGCTGGATCGTCTTCGGCTCTAGCAGCATCTCCAAAAGAGCGGGTGAAGGCTGCTGCCGGAACCAATGTACGAGCGGCAGTGAAAAGCCTTGCTTGGGACGATACAGCACCTGCCTGGGCACACCCAGCCGCTCGGCCAGCCTTTTCAGGATGTACTTGCCCTCCCCGAATCGCATTTTCCACCGGGGAGACAACTGCGCCGCCCATTCGGCGAAAGTATGATCCAGGAAGGGAGCCCGTACTTCGAGCGAAGTTGCCATGCTCATTCGATCTACCTTGGTCAGGATGTCCCCCGGCAGATACGTTTTTGTGTCAAGGTACAACACTTTGCTCAACGGGTCGGAGGCAGGCGCCTGTTCCAGGTAGCGTCGCAAAGGCTCGTATGGCGATGTCTGTTTGTCGGCCCACGCCAGAAAATCCTGGGAGAAGAGCGAGCGCTCGCGCACGCGGGCTGGCAGTAAAGCAATTCCGTCTAAGTAGCGTTCGTGAAGGGGTAGTGAAAGATTGTAAAGAAACCTGCGCCCCCACCATTCGGTGGGGAGCTGCGGATGTATATACTTACGATACCAGCAACCTGTTCCACCCGGGAACAATCGAAGTCGGCGGCGCCGAAGATAGGATCGGTAGCGATCGTAGCCGGCGAATAGCTCATCCCCGCCATCTCCCGCCAAAGCTACTGTGACGTGCTGGCGAGCAAGACGGCATACATGATACGTGGGGACGATCGAAGCGTCACCGAACGGTTCTTCGAGCGAACGCGCCAGCGCGTGGACTGTCTCCTCGATCTGCGGCTCTACCAGCAGTTCATGATGCTCGGTGCCGAACTCTCGCGCGACAAGGCGGGCATGGTCGGCTTCGTTGAAATCTGCGCTGGAAAAGCCAATCGAAAACGTCTTCACCCGGCCAGAGCTGGCGCGGGCCATCAGGGCTACCACGGTTGATGAGTCAACCCCTCCACTGAGCAGGGCCCCGAGAGGGACATCGCTCATCAGGCGAATGCGCACCGCCTCGGCGAGCCGGTGCTCCAGTTCTTCTACACACTCCTCTTCGGAGCGGGGCTCCGAGACTCCGTAAGAGGGCAGGTCCCAATACTGGCTGACGCGGACCTCGCCACCCATGAATCCGAGCAGGTGCCCGGGGGGCAGCTTGTGGATCCGCTTGAAAACAGTGTGCGGATCGGGGATATAGCCAAAGTAGAAATAACTGAGCAACCCACGCGGATCCACGTCGGCAAGCTCGGGCGCGGCGGCCAACAACGCCTTGATCTCGGAGCCGAATAGCAGTCGCCCTCGGCTCAGTGCGTAGTGCAGCGGCTTCTTTCCGAGGCGGTCGCGCGCGAGCAGCAGGTGTTGTCGCCTTTCGTCCCAGAGTGCAAACGCAAACATCCCCCGCAGCTTTTGCACGCAGCCGGATCCGTGGTCCTCGTATAAGTGGACAATTACCTCCGTGTCGGCGTTCGTGTAGAAGCGGTGGCCACGGACTTCCAGAGCTCGACGCAGCTCAGGAAAGTTATAGATTTCACCATTGAAAACCACCCAGATGCTCCGATCTTCGTTGTGGATAGGCTGGTGTCCCATAGCCAAGTCAATGATGCTCAATCTTCGCATCCCCAAGGCAGCCCGGCCCTGGACGTAAATTCCTTCATCGTCCGGTCCGCGAAGCACCAGTGTCTGGCACATGCGATGGACCTCTGCGCCGTCAGCTAAGTAGCTATGCTCCGTACCGATGATGCCCGCTATTCCGCACATAAGTTCGCACACTTGAGCGTTCCTTCATGCAAACCCATCGCTACTTGTCCTTCCCGTTGCTGGAGTAGTAGTAGGCGCCGTAACTCGCCTCTTCTTCGGCACGGTTCAACACGACACCGACTAGATTTCTTTCCTGAAACTCCTGGCACGCCGTCTGCGCCACATCGAAGGCCGTCGATGCAGCACGGACCACCAAAATCACCGCATCACACAGTCCCCCCAATACGCTGGCGTCTGAGACCGGGAGAACGGGAGGCGCGTCCACGATGATCCAGTCAAACAAAGGAGCCAGGCGATCGAGCAAGCTTTTCAACCGGATGTTTGCAAGTAATTCCGCTGGGTCGGAGACGCGGTTCCCCGGGGGGATGAGGAAGAGGTTGTCCTGCGAGTCGCCTTGGATAATCGAAAACTCATCGGCCTCCCCTCGGAGGTAATCGGCGATCCCCGGTGCCGAAGAAGCCCCCATAGCAACGTGGAGCCTCGAAGCGCGCAGGTCGGCGTCGATCAACAGGGCTCGCCGCTCGTGCTGACACGCGATCGCTTGGGCGAGATTGAGGGCCACGAATGTTTTTCCTTCCCCCGGCAACGCACTCGTGATCAGCAGGGTGCGGATGGGCTGTGTTCTCTGCAGCCGGTACAGCCGCGAGCGCAAAGTCCGGAATTGCTCGGCGCACCGGCCGAAAGGTTGCTTGCTATAGAAAACACTTGTGTTCCGGTCGAGCTTCCATCCGGGCTTTGCGCAACGCTGGCGCAGTTCATCAAGCTGAAGCGAGCGGGGAGCGGGGGCAGCGCCCGCTAGTCCCGGTGCAGAAAGGATCTCCGGGGGGGGCGGGTTGACGTTGCGCTGGTTTTCTCGCAAACCGAAGTGTTTGTACATATTCTTTTACTTTTCTTTATTTTCAAGATGACGTGTGCAAGCTGGGCTTGGGCCGTTCCGCTGGGACATGCCTGAAGATGTTCTTCTTCTCCTTTGCCGGTTCGAATGAGGGGATCAGGGCCAGCGTGGGTACTCCGAGGTATAACCCAACGTCGCGCGCGGTCCGCATCGACTTGTCGTGCGACTCGGCCAAATGCGCCAACCCCAATCCGACGGCCAGCCCCACGCCCAGCCCGCCCAGGCCGAAAAGCGGCCGATTCGGGAAGGAGGGCCGCTCGGGCAAGCTGGGCGCATCCAGCACGTGGAACTGCCCTCCTTGCTGGCGGCGTTCCAGTTCGCTGGCCATCCGGGATTGGTCCCGCTTCTTGAGTAGATCAGTGTAGAGGTCCAGCGCAGTCTGGTAGTCCCGCGTCAAAGTTTTGAACTCCTGCTCGATTGTGGGGCTCAGCTGGACGCGGCTCTGCAGGAGGTTGATTTGCCGTTGCATTTGCTCCTGGTCGTATTTTTTCTGGCTAATCGTCTGTTCGATTTGCTGAAGCTGCGCCCGAAGGTGCCGGACCGGCGGAGTCTCGATCACCGGAGCCTTAGCCTCCTGCTCGCTTAACTGGGCTTGGTCCCGCGCAGATTCCTCCTGAATCTTCTTCTGCAGCTGCGCAATGTCGTTCTTGCATTTGATCACATCAGGGTGTTGGTCCGAGTAACGTGTTTGCAGCGATAGGAGCAGGTTCTGCAAGCTGCTGAGCTGTTGCTCGAGATTCTGACCTTGCTTCCCGGCCGCGAGTTGTTGGTTCAGCAGGGACTCCGTAAAAGTCTTCTCCTGTCGGGCTTGGTTGAGGGCCTGGGTAACAGTTTCAAGCTGCGGGGTCATGCTCATGAGCAGGGTGAGACTGGTCTGCTGGTGCTCGGGCAGTTCGCCGGTGTAGCGACGCTGAAAAGCGGCCAGCTTGGCGTCCTGGTCGTCGAGTTTGGCTTTGGCTTCGTCGAGTTGCTTAGTCAGGAATTGCGTTGTTTCCTCGGCCTGCTGCTGGCGCACGCGCGAGTTCTGCTCCATAAACATCGAGAGGATCTCGGCGCAAATCCGCTGGGCTAGCCGTGCCTCCCCCAAGGTGACCTCCACATAGAAGCCGGGCATTTCCTGGGATCGTGTCCCCGGCATCGGATTCAGAGCTCTCACCTTTATCGACTTCCGCAGCCGCTCAACCAGCTTCTCCATTGGGACCCGCCTCGCATCTTCTTTGTAAAGGCCGAACTGTTCCACGAGGTGCTGCAGGCGCGTGCGGCTGAGGATCTGTTCCTGCATGCTGGCCAGGCGTTGGTTTAGGCCTTCGCTCACCACTGCCTTTACGTAGCTGTCCGGTACGGTGGGTTGTTCAACCAGAACGAGAGTCCGGGATGTATAGAAGTTCGGCAAAGCCAAGGAAAGCAGGTACCCGGCTACGGCCCCCAGGATCGTAGAGATGATTATTTGCCAGCGGCGCCGCCGCAAAATGGCTAGGTAATCGTCGAAGGTTAGTTCTTGATGTTTGGCCATGCCCTTGGTCTTCTCCGATGCCGTATGCGAGTCCGTTATTTGATCGCAATCGGGCGGTGATGCCAGTTGAAACCGATGGAGAGTTGGTGCCGCACCACACTGCTTGCACAGACCGATCCGGCGCAAAAAGAAGTGTCGGACTTTTGCAGTTGCAACGCATAAGCTATGAACTGATCAGCCCCGCGCCCGATGGGTCGTCTGAATTGCACTCTGCCATACCAGGTGTTGAAATTTCGGTTCAAAGGAGAGACGGCGGTTGCGGCCACGTTTCGATTCTTCGCGTAGCCCAGGCCGAGCGAACTCTGCCATACCCGCCACAATCCACGGGTCATCGTCGCTTCCACCTGGTTGGTCTCCGCTCCAGCCAATACGCCAGCACCGCCTGTAAGGCCTCGCTGGTAAGAGAGGTCGAGAGCAGTTCGGCTCAGGCGAGAGTGCAGCGCGCTTTCCAGGCTCCAAGCCGGTCGACTCTGCTTAGCAACTCCGGAATCTCGGAACACATCCACTTCTGGCCCCGCGGCCAGTCGCAAAGCCAATCGTCCTGTGACTCTCCGCCCGTAGGCCAGCTCTGCGACGTGGTTGTCGACAGCCTGATTAAGGCCGGTAAACCGGAAGGCATTGAAGCGGTATGCGACTCCGAGCGTATCCCTGCCGCTGATCTGGCGGCTGTAGCCGGTAACCAACATTGCGTTGTAGCTATCGAGCAGGTCGGAATCGAAAAATCGCAACAGCCCGTAGGCGCCTGCGATTGTGAGCGACGACCGGGCGGTGAGGTGATAGCCCCCCTGCGTGAGGAATGTATTGCTGACCCGCCCGCCGCGGCCGCTTAGGACGCTCTGATTAGGGGATAGAAAGGATTGTAGGCTGGGCAATTGGCCAAGCGAACTTCCAAGCCCAGTTCCGAAGCTGCTCACACTGCCATCGAGCAGCCCAAAAGAAGATTGCGGCAAATAGCTGAACTGGTCGCCCACCAGCAGCGCCCATCGGCGCCATTTCAAGCTTTGGGTGGCTTCAAGTTGCTGAAGGACCGCATTCAGTTCGGTTTGCCCATTGGCGAGCGCCTGGCGGTTGGCCACCGTGCCCCCGCCCAGATACTTCAGCGTCAACTCGGAGCGGCTGGAGCTGCGCCGCAAGGCCACAC
>DASQXC010000200.1:0-3047 GCA_035639935.1 Terriglobales bacterium | reverse complement strand
GTTCGCCCGCGGTTGCCGTTTGCGCAAGGATGCTGGCGAGATGGATGGTTCGTGCCTTCGAGTTTTGGCGGCGGAGGATTCCCTCGATGTGCATCAGGCAACTGGAATCGGAAGCGGTCACGTACTCGGCCCCGGACTTCTCGATGTTGCCGGCTTTGGTGTCGCCCATTGCGGCGGAGATCATCGCGTACTTGACGGAAAACGCTCCGCCGAATCCGCAACACTCTTCGCTATATGGCAGCTCAACCAATTCCAACCCACGCACGTTTTTCAATAGCTCGCGAGGCTCGTGCTTGAGGTGGAGCTCGCGCAGGGCATGGCACGAGTCGTGGAATGTGACTTTGTGCGGGAAGCTGGCGCCGACGTCAGTCACCTTGGCGACCTTCACAAGGAATTGAGCGAACTCATAGACGCGCTGGCCTAGCTTCACCGCATCGTCATGCAGCGGAGATCCGGCCAGCAGCTCCGGATAGAAGTTCCGCACCATCGTGGTGCAGGAGCCGGAAGGGCACACCACCAGCTCGGCCGAGCCGAAGATGCGCACGAAGCGTTCGGCCAACGGCCGGGCTTCTTCCCAATATCCAGTGTTGAACGCCGGCTGCCCGCAGCAGGTCTGGGCCTCGGGAAAATCCACTTCGTACCCGATTCGGCGGAGCACACGAACAACGTCAACGCCTACCTGCGGGCTGAGCTGGTCCACGAAGCACGGGATAAAGAGGGAAACCTTGGGCATGGCGAGCGGCTATAGTAGACGCAGTCCACGGTCGCAGCAAGCGCCCGGTTGCATTCAGGCTCCGAGGCAAATTTCCCGCTGTCATCCTGAGCGAGCGCGCCTGCCCCTTCGACTTCGCTCAGGGCAAGCTTTGGCGCGCGAGTCGAAGGACCCTTATTGTGATGATTCGCTGAACAGGGGCCTTCGACACAAGACAACGAGAACTAAGCCAGCAGCTAACGAAGGCCCAAGGGTGGGCACCCTCAAGTTTTCCGATAAACTCGGCCTATGCGCGCCATGGTGCTCGACTCTCCGCGGTCTGCGGAAGAACACCCGCTCCAGGCCAGAGAAATCCCGGAGCCCGCGCCTGGACCGGGAGAGATTCGTGTGCGCGTGCGCGTGTGCGGCGTCTGCCACACCGACCTGCACATCGTGCAAGGTGAGCTGCCGATGCATAAGCTGCCGGTTGTACCGGGACATCAGGTGGTCGGCGTGGTGGACGCGATCGGCGCCGGCGCGCAGGGCTTCAAAGAAGGCGACCGCGCTGGGGTCATCTGGCTGCACTCGACGGATGGAACTTGCGAATACTGCCGCCGCAACTCCGAAAACCTCTGCGTCAACGCGAAATTTACCGGCTATGACGTGAATGGCGGATACGCCGAAGCGGTCATCGTGCCCGCCGAGTTCGCACACCAGATCCCGAAGACCTTCTCGGACAAAAATGCCGCGCCGTTGATGTGCGCCGGCGTGATCGGATACCGCTCCTTGAAGCTGAGCGGCACTTCCAAGTCCGATCGCCTGGGCCTCTATGGCTTCGGGGCCAGCGCGCACCTGGTGCTGCAGATCGCGCGCCACATGGGATGCGAGGTGTACGTGTTCACACGCGCGCCCGTGCATCGCGAATTGGCGACGAAGCTTGGCGCGGTCTGGGTGGGCGACGCGAAAGATCGCCCGCCACATCAGCTCGACGCAGCCATTGTCTTCGCGCCGGCTGGTCCGATAGTGCTCGATGCTCTGCGCGCGCTGCGCAAGGGTGGCACGGTGGCGCTGGCCGGGATCACCATGACCCCGATACCGGAGTTGGACTATTCGCTGATTTACCACGAGCGGGTGGTGCGCAGCGCCGCCAACAGCACACGGCAGGATGCCCGTGAACTGCTGGAACTCGCCGCCCAGGTGCCGGTGCGCACCGCAGTCACGCTCTACCCGCTCGAAGACGCCAACCGCGCGCTCACCGATATGAAGCACAGCCGCATCGAAGGCGCCGGCGTGCTGCGCGTCGGCTGACTTCCACCCATAAATGTTGTGGTGGTTGTTGACAATGGTCGCGTCGCGGCTCTACATGCAGCCGACACAGGTGAAGGGGCACGACCTTGGTCGTGCCGTCAGAAACCAAAAGAGAAATTGGACTTAGGCCCTGCAATTGCTTCTCAGGGGCTAAAGCCCAAGTCTTTGTTTGCCCTTAACAGCACGCCTGAAGGCGTGCCCTTCACCTGATTTCGGCTCGGCTAGCAGGTGGCCTGCCAGCGCATTGAAGTTTCCAAAATACTGTCACGCCATGACCTCCAGGACACCGGGGAGCACGTCGAGGCGCTGGCATTGAAGCTTGAGGACTTCACCGTCCACCATAACGTTCACCGGGGCATCCAGTTGGAACTCTACCTGGCGTACGGCCTGCCGGGAAGCAAGGGGATGCTGGACGTGCGTTCCCGTGTAGA
The DNA here is from genome assembly GCA_035639935.1 of Terriglobales bacterium. GTDB lineage: Bacteria > Acidobacteriota > Terriglobia > Terriglobales > Acidobacteriaceae > JAHFUA01. The sequence goes on along the minus strand of DASQXC010000200.1, from coordinate 617 downwards.
GGGTGTGCAGGTTGGCAAGCAGCCCGAGGCGGCTGATCGGCCCCCAGCGGACATATTCGATCAAGCCATCGCACGGGTCCGCATTGGGGGCGATCATCATCTTGCCGCCGGTGAACTTGCTGTTATTGAAGGTGAGAAACAGGCACGGACGGCGATCATATTCAGGGTTACTGTCCACGCGCAGCGGAAACGGGCGACGTTCGAGACGCGCGAGACACGTTAACAGGGCCAGCAGATACCCGAGTTCGCCGTATCGCTGGAAACGTCGGTGCCGGAGGAACGCCACATCGGCGGCAAAGCCCAGGCTCAGCAAGTTGATGTAGTAGAGCACGCCCTCCCTGTGAGTCATGAGCAGGACGTCGCACGGGCGTGTGCGGCCTGCGAGCAAGGCTTCGGTCGCGTGTTCCCCGCGGGTGGTGAAGTCGCGCAGGAAAGAGTTGCCGGTTCCCAAAGGCAAGAACGCGAGCTGGGGTCGTTCTCCCGCCAGCGCTTGCGGGAATATTCCATTAACGATCTCGCAAGAAGTGCCGTCGCCGCCCACGGCCAGGAAGCGTCGGAAGCCGGCGCAATAGGCCTGCCGCGCGAGCCGGATGCCGTCGCCGGGACCGCGAGTCTCG
>DASQXC010000199.1:0-9095 GCA_035639935.1 Terriglobales bacterium | reverse complement strand
CTTCTATCTCCCGCATCCCGCCTTCGCGGGATGTGCGGCAATCTGACCCCTGCCGCTGAGGTTGACCCTGTTGGGTTTTCGGCGGCCATGCCGCCCGGCCCGCCACTTGCAGCCCAGGTACCCCAATCGCCCAATTACGCGCGTCCTGGATCTCGCCTTACGCCGACGGGGGTGTAACCTTCTTCACGACCTCTCTCGTACCCTGGCGCCCGATGCGGTCCACCAGGTTCTCCTTGAAGACCACCGAATCGCCGGTAATGCGCACCACGTATCCGTTGAACACCGGGTCGTTCTCGCGCAGGAAGTACGCCTTATTAAGTGAGTTGGCGACCACAGCGATCATGCCGCTGGCGGTGCTCACCACACCTCGCAAGACGAGCTGATCAATGACGAGGCAGCGCTTGCCGGTGGTGCAGTTACTCGCCGGCAGCACCGGCCCCGTGGCAGTAGAAATGGGGCTGAGGAAGGGATCACGTTTACCGTGCTTGCGTCCCCTGCTCGGCTCGTCTTCCCCAGCCGTTTTGTCGTTGGCCTCGGTCCCGTTGTTGGTCGTTATGGAAGGCACGGAAGCACTCGCCCTCTCCACACGTACCGGCGCCTGCGTCGCCGCCGTTGGGTGAGCACTGAGTGTCTGCCGAAGGGCGGATGGCGTGTCCGCACGCTGCCCGAAGGCTCCGCAGCTTGCCATCACCACCATGAAAAGAGTTTTCTTGACCATTTCCCTTTTTCCCTACTTTGCGGGCACGTTCGCCGGCTTCTGCGGCGCCGCCTGCGGAGTAATATCGTGGCTGTAGAAAGTGGTGGCCAGGTAGCTCGCCACCACGCTCTCGCTGGGCGCGTATTGATAGACCTTACGCACCTTGGCCTCATTCGGCCGCTTCACTGAGGCCATCTGCAATCCGCCCACGTTAATGATTCGTTCCAGCTTGCTGGCGCGATCGAAGAAGTTGAGTACCGAATAGTAAGGGCCGTCCACATCCATCTCGAACGGCACCTCGATATAGAATTCGCGCGTGTTGGCCGGTTTTGCGGTATAGCGGCGAATCTCCACCCCGGCGTTCGCGGCCGCAGCCTGCATGAAGTGCATGAATTGGTCGGCCTCTTTCTCGTCGGGGACGATCTTGTTCAAGATATCGAGCTGCTGCTGAAGGGTCGCGATCCGCTGCTCCAGTTCCTTTTCCTTGTCGCGGTAGGGCCGCAGCAGGTCGTTTTCGCGCTGCTTAGCTTGTAAGGCAGCGCCGGCGGCCTGATTGGTCGCCGTCATCTGCCGCCACTGCAGAAAATACAAGCACACCGTGAGAGCGATGGCTCCTCCCACGAGGGCGGCGATTTGTGTCTTGCCCGGCAATTCGCTGAACTTCGCCATATGCAAACCGTCCCGGTTATGATTTCTGCGGCTGCGGTTGCTTCTCGCAGACCAGGGTGAAAACGAACGCCTGCATGTTGCGCACCTGGTCGTCCTGGTAGGACTCCCTCATCTCCACATTTTTGAAATACCCGGTGCGCTTGAGATTCGCCATAAGGTTGGCGACGGCATCGATGCTCAATGCCGTGCCCTCGATGCTGACGTTGCCGCCATCATCGCTCAGCTTGCTCAGCCACACGGCGTCGGTAGCGTTCACCGTCTGGCCGACCGTGGTCAGAAGTTCCTTGGGGCCGGATTGCTGCGCTCGCAACCGGTCAATAACATCCACCCGGCGCTGGTATAGTTCCGCCTGCTTGTTTTTCTGCTCGACGCGAGCCTTAACCTGAAGGAGGTCGCGGTTCTCTTTCTCGGCCTTCACCATCTCGGCCGCAATGCGCCGGCTCTCACTGTTCAGCCTGTACCACCAGCCCAAGTTCACGAGCGCGGTCAGTACGACCACCGCCAGGGAGACGACCAGCAGGTTGGGACCGGAACCGCTGACCAGCGGCACTGCTACCGTGCGCTTGCCGCGTTTGGATTTTGGGATGCTCAGCAGGTTGATGCGGATCATAGGTCTTCAAAACTCCTTAGGGCCAAACCCACAGCCACGGCCAATTGGCCCGCGTTCTCATCCACCGCCGGAGCACTCTCCAGCGGCACGGCCACGCGCTGGAACGGATTGAGCAACTCCACCGGTATGGAAAACTCCTGGCGCAGCGCCTCGATCAAGCCCGGCACCTTGGAAGAGCCGCCGGCCAGGTATATGCGCTCGATGTGCTCGCCCGGGGCGGTCGCGCGGAAAAAGTCGAACGTCTTCTGGATTTCCAGCACGATGATCTCAGTGACCTGCTGCAGGATGGGAGCCTTGGCGTCGCTGCTGACTGTACCCACGCGCCGGCCCAGTTTCAGCGCCTCGGCGTCATCGAAGCTGAGATCCAGTTCCTTCTGCAGCGAGTCGGTGTATTGATTTCCGCCCACGCTTACATCGCGGGTGAACAGCGGCGTGCTGCCTTTGACGATGTTGATGTTCATTACGCTGGCGCCCAGGTTCAGCAAGGCGACGGTCGCGCCCGGCGCCGGATCATAGTTGTATTCGTAACAGTTCTGCAGCGCGAAGGCGTCAATGTCCACGATAGCCGGGCTCCGGCCCGCAAGCGAGAGCACGTTGGTGTAGTTCAGGATCTTGTCCTTCTTGACGGCCACCAGCAGCACGTCCATTTGCGGGGCGCTGAGATCGTCGGAGAGAATCTGGAAATCCATATTCACGTCGTCGATGTCAAACGGGATGTGTTGTGCCGCCTCTGCTCCGATGTGCTCGGCCAGTTCTCCCTCGCTCATCGTGGGTATCGAGATTCTCTTGACGATCACCGAGTGCCCGCTGACCGAGGTGGCCACCAGCTTCGATTTCATGGCATTCTCCGTGAAGATCCTGCTGATGGCGTTGGAGACCGAGCCGGAATCCACGATCATGGAGTCCACCACGATGTCGCTGGCCAGGGGCTCGAAGCCGATGCGCGTCACCGCGATCTGTCCCTTCCTCTTCTCCAACTCGATGGCCTTGATGCTGCTGGAGCCGATGTCCAGCCCCACAACGTTTTTCCCTGCTCCGATTCCAAACATGAAAGCCCTCTAGTCTTCCGTCGCGATGTGTGCCGCCGTTGTTGTCTTTGTGCCCCGGCCTTCACCCTGCGCGCTTTTGCGCTCCATCCACGCGTCGAGGATGGTCTTCTTGAACTTCCAGCGATTGCCGAGCTTGAAAGCCGGGATCTTTTCTTCGTACACGTATTTGTAGAGCGTATCCGGACTGACGCCCAGGTACTGCGACGCCTGCCGGATGTTCATGACTTCACGCGAATCCGCCATGCTACCGATGCCCTTTCGACCGAAGAACCAGCCGCAATACCGCTCGGCAGACCTGATCCCAGCCGGGACCTCCGGACCTCCAACACAGAACCTGTTTTTTCGGGGAGACTGTGCGAGTTATACCAGTGTTGCCGTAAGGGGTGTCAAGGTACGAATCCCTGTTTTTTGCCGCGTTTCACGGGGATTTAGGGCATGTACTTCCAGGAGTAGGCTTGAGCCATTCTCAATACTATGTGGACGATGCGCCGGTCACCACAATGCGTGGTGGCATCACGGAACCGCGACGCGAAGAACCACAGGCAACGATTACCGACGTAGTAGAGCTATCGTGCAGGGGCTAAAGCCCGCAAGTTAAAGAGCGCGCTAAATGCAGACCTGAAGGCCTGCTCCACCCTGGTGAACGATCCAGGGGTAATCCTCAGGCCGCCGCCACCGCGTGTTTTTCCAGCGGCAGTTCGCGCATCATGGCCTGGAACTCGCGGCAGTCGAGCGACTGCGGACCATCTGACAAAGCGCGCTCCGGGTTTGGGTGAACCTCGATGATCAGCCCATCTGCGCCGACCGCGATGGCTGCTTTCGATAGCGGGGCGATCAGGCTGCGCCTTCCAGTGGCGTGCGAAGGATCGGCGATAACAGGAAGATGCGAGAGTTCCTTCGCCAACGCGACAGCCGCCAAGTCTATGGTGTTGCGAGTTTCTGTCTCGAACGTCTTGATGCCGCGCTCGCAGAGCACCACGCTGGGGTTGCCGCCGGTGAGAAGATACTCGGCCGCCAACAGCCACTCCTTGATTGTCGCCGAGGGACCGCGCTTCAGGAGCACCGGCTTGTCAACGGTAGCCAGCCGGCGCAGAAGGGCGAAGTTCTGCATATTGCGTGCGCCAACCTGCAACATGTCGGCATACTGGCAGATGGTGTCCACGTCCTCGGTGCTCATCACCTCGGTCACGACGGGCAAGCCGGTTTCCTCTCGAGCCTCTGAGAGCAACTCAAGAGCTTCCTCACCCAGGCCTTGGAAATCGTAGGGAGAGGTGCGCGGCTTGTAGGCCCCTCCGCGCAGCATACGTGCGCCGGCCTCCTTCACCGCGCGCGCGGTGGCGAGGAGTTGCTCCCGTGATTCCACCGAACAGGGGCCGGCGATCACGACTACGGGTTCGCCGTTGCCGATGCGGACGCCTCCCACCTCCACTACCGTTCCGCCGGGCCGAACCTGCCGGCTCACCAGCTTGTAGGGCTGGGCGATGGGGACAACGTTGTCCACTCCAGGGGCAGCTTGGAGAGCCTCAAGTTGATGGCGGCGGCCGTTGCTGCCCACCGCTGCAACGATAGTGCGCTCCACACCGCGAGTGATATGCGCCTGGTATCCAGCTTCGCGAATGCGTTCGACGACGTGCTCAATCTGCTGCTCCGTTGCTGTGTCCTTCATGTTCACGATCATGGCCTCGTCTCCTTGTACAAATAAAAACCGCGACCTTTGAGAGATCGCGGCTCTGGGCTTTCTGAAATTGTGCGCTTTACATCAGACTGGCACGCATCTTGCGCCCGGGCCGCTACTCTCAAACCAATAGCGGTAGCTAAAGCCGGCGCTAAATCGCGTGCGGTGCATAGGCAACTCTGCAACTATATGCACGCGATGCGATCTCGTCAACCTTGTTTTTGCATCAGTTCTATGACCGGGTAACCCAGAAAAACAGCAGGATGGCAGAGGCGCTGGTTACTTTTGTGTTCCCTCATGGTTCTGAGGATTTGAGCTTGTGGTACTCTGCCAAACAAAAGCGCATATTTCCGCGGCCAGGGTCGAAATTTGCCCAGAAAAAACCTCAAATCCGAATCGGTGATCGCCTGGATCACGATCACTTATCGCAGCATGGGCGTTGCGACGGTGCTGCTGGCCGCGTTGGCAGGCGTAATCCTTTACGTTTGGCTGCCTGCAACCAGAACCTACGTAGCAAGTGCTTGGCAAAGCCTTGCTAGCCGCCTGGATCCTTCTATCCGAAGTGCCGAGATTGCTTCCGGAAAGCAGCAGGCGCACTTCACCGCGATTGACGGCAAAGTGCGGGTCAAGAAGGCCAACAGCAATAGCTGGGTGGCAGCAGACTACTCAGTCCCGTTGGAGAAAGGTGATGTGGTGCAGACGACGTCTGAAGGAATGGCGAAAGTCGTGTTTGCGGATGGGACCAACTATACCCTGAAGCAGGACTCCCTGATCGTGGTGGAGGAGAACTCGGCCAACGCCCAGCAGCAGACACAGGTGGCCGTGCAGGTGACGACAGGCACCGTCGACCTGACTACCGCCACGTTCACGCAAGGCTCCAAAAACCAGGTGATTGTCTCCGGCGCTACCGCCAGCCTGGCGCCCGACAGCGCCGCAATGGTGCGCAGCGACGCCCGTAACGATCAGCATGAGATTCTGCTGAAGAGAGGTTCGGGCGAAGTAGTGCGCAACGGCGAGATCGTGCACTTGACGGATTTCGAGAAGGTCAGTTTTCAGACGGACTCGCCGCAGATGGCGAAGGAGAAGGATCTAGGTCCGCCCACCCTGATCGGGCCCGCCAATATGGCACCCATCGTCGCGCCCGGTGCACGCCCCGTTGCTTTTAGCTGGACGCCTGTGGGCAAACTGAAGGGTTACCACGTTCGCATCTCACACAATCCTTACTTCTCCTCCACCGTTTTCGACCGTGTCGTGCAGGGGACGGAAGTACAGGTGGCTGGGCTCGCCGAAGGTCCGTATTACTGGGTCGTGCAGACCGTCGGACCCAACGGAAAACAGTCCGTGGAAAGCGAGAAGAACCGCTTCACCATTCTGCCCCAGGCACAGCAGGAGGCCTCGATCGCTCTCGAACTGCAGCCGCTGGTGCAGCACGGGCACGTCATCGAGGTGCAGGGCAGGACCGAGCCGGCGGCCCGCGTCATGGTCAATGGCCAGGAAGTGCCGGTGATCTCCTCGGACGGCAGCTTCCGCTATTTCACTCCTCCGTTGCCCAACGGTGAAAGCCTCGTCACGGTAACCGCTCAGAACGCTCGCGGCGGTGTCAAGACCGAGCAAAAAAAGGTCGTGCTCCAGTAGCATTTTCTGTGTTCGTCCAGGCGATTGACTGGACTAGACTCAGTCCATGGCCAAGGTCGTCAATATCCTCCAGGCCACGACCAATCTGTCACGGATCGTCGGCTACGTGGCGGCGGGAAACGAGGTTATCATCGCGCGTGCCGGCAGCCGGCCGCCCATCTCGCGCCCATCGAACCGGTCATCCGCCCCAAGAAGCTCGGCGCACTCAAAGGCAAGCTCAAGGTGGCGGACGACTTCAATAAACCGTCTTACGACGAGGAGTTCGCCGCCATTCGAGTCAACGTGCGACTCCTGCTCGATACATCTGCTCCAGGACGGGACTTCAAGACGCAACCGCTGCTAAGCGACATACATGGCTCACAGAATCCGGCAATTCGACTACAATAGGAGCAGGTCTGCCCAGGCACACGCATCAACTTTGGTAACTGGACAAATCACTCACTCCGCGAGAGAAGTACGTTATGCCATCCAACGGTTTCCATTCCCAATCCTGGGTTCACAATCTGCGGTCGCTGGTCAGTCTGTTTTCCAGCGACTTGGCTATTGACCTCGGCACCGCCAACACACTGGTGTATGCCAAGGGTAAGGGCATCGTGGTCAACGAGCCCTCGATTGTGGCCATCAACAAGAACACTGGCGAAGTCGAAGCCGTTGGCAAAGAAGCCAAGGAGATGCTGGGCCGCACTCCGGGTAACATCGTCGCTATCAAGCCCATGAAAGACGGCGTGATCGCCGACTTCAAGACCACCGAGAAGATGCTGAATTACTTCATCCAGAAGGCACACAACCGCAAGATGCTGGTGCATCCGCGCATCGTGATCGGGGTGCCTTCCGAGATCACGCAGGTGGAGAAACGCGCGGTGATGGATTCGGCCTACCGCGCCAAGGCCAGCGAGGTGCACCTGGTCGAGCAGGCCATGGTGGCGGCCATCGGAGCCGGGCTGCCCATCACCGAGCCCAGCGGCAACATGATCGTGGACATCGGCGGCGGCACCACCGATATTGCGGTGATCTCGCTCAGCGGCATCGTCTATTCGCGTTCCGTGCGCATGGCCGGCAACCAGATGGACGAAGCCATCATGAATTACCTGAAACGTAAGTATAACCTGCTGATCGGCGAGCGCACCGCGGAACAGATCAAGATCGAGATCGGCTCGGCATATCCGCTCGAGAAACCGCTGACCATGGAGATCAAGGGCCGCAACCTGATCGAGGGCGTGCCCAAGACCATTACCGTGGACGACAGCGAGGTCCGCGAAGCCTTGGGCGAGTGCGTGGCTACGATCATGAACGCCATACGCGTGGCCCTGGAACGCACGCCGCCAGAGCTCTCCGCCGATATCAGCGATCGCGGCATCGTGCTCACCGGCGGCGGGGCCCTGTTGAAGAACCTTGACAAGCGCATCCGCGAAGAGACTGGATTGCCGGTTTCGATCGCCGACGATCCCCTCGCCTCCGTGGTTCTAGGTACCGGCAAAATGCTTAGCGATTTCAAGCTGCTGCGGAAGATCTCGATCGAGTAAGTTATTCACCGCGGATGCACGCGGATGGACGCGGATAAAGTGGAGGCACAGAGTCAGTCGTGCCAGATGTCATTCCGAGCGGGGTTCAGCTCGCGAGGAATCTTGTTTTTTGCCTCTGGGACTCGGAACGTGAATGGCGATCGACCGCCACTTACGTGGTCGGCTTTCCTATTTCGCCCCTGCGGGGCTAGCAGTTTGGGGCAACGCAGATGATCGTTCCTCATCAGAGATTCTTGACCGGACCGTCCATGTGGGGATGCTCCGGGACTGCGTCTAACTGTCTGTAGAGAATTTGCGCGCGTCGACGGCAGCACAGGGTAATGATGCGAACTTCGACATCGCCGTTTGGGACTAACTTGGAAAGTTTTTTCAGCCGATACCGAAACGCCAGCGTCTTGGTGCTGGTGATCTTTGCGCAGGTGCTGGGGCTGGCTATGCAAGTGAAGCGCTCCGAGATCGGCGGCACCCGCCTCATCCGCTTGTGGGTCGTAAGCGCCATCACGCCGCTCGAGAAGACCTTGGTGGACACCAACCGGGGTGTCCGTAATGTGTGGAACAACTACCTGTATTTGCGCGGCGTACGGCGCGAGAACCGGGAGTTGAAAGCGCAGATCGAGCGCCTTCGGGTCGAGCAGGTGCGCCTGAGCGAAGATGCGGCCCAGGCGCGCCGGCTCCAGGCACTTCTTGGGTTCAAGGAAAAGTTTGTCTCCCAGACCCTGGCTGCGCAGGTGATCGGCAGCAGCGGCAGCGATCAATCCCATGTCATCTATATTGACAAGGGCACCAGCGATGGCGTTAAGCCGGACATGGCGGTGATCACGCCCGACGGCATCGTGGGCAAAATCCTGCGTGTATTCCACAATTCATCCCAAGTGCTGCTGATCAACGACAGCTCCAGTGGCGTCGGTGCCATCCTAGAATCTTCGCGGCTGCAAGGGATTGTTCAGGGGACGGCCACGGGGGAGACTATGTTGCGCTACGTGATGGGCGACGAGAAGGTCGCTCCCGGTGAGCGTGTGCTAACGAGCGGCGGCGACCGCATCTTCCCCAAGGGGCTCCCAATCGGCACAGTGCAGCAAGCCGATCCCGGGAACGATCTTTTTCTGAACTTACGTGTCAAGCCCGGCGCCAATCTCAGCCGGCTGGAAGAGGTGCTGGTGGTTACTCGGCTGATGGAAAGCTCTCCCCAGGGCGCCGAGCCTTCCAGGCCGATGCGCGCCGCCGACGTTCTGGCCGA
>DASQXC010000198.1:0-6613 GCA_035639935.1 Terriglobales bacterium | reverse complement strand
GAAATCTCGACATCCTGCCTCCTGTACTGTTTGCTGGAGGCAGAGTAGGGCCTGATTACTCTTCGATAAATCGGCGGAAAAGCTTATGCTGTCTCGGGTTCGAGCCCTATCCGGAGCTGGGAATCGCTGAGGAACGGAGATGCCAACCCGCTGATTCAACGTGAGTTGATGCTGAAATCCTTTTCGGGATGATAGATCGTCCAACCGCGCTCTCGGGCTGCAGACTCAAGGCCCGGGTCGGGCGCGACTGCGAACGCATGCCGCGCCAGCGAGAGCATGTCCACATCGTGGATGGTGTTGCCGAAAGCCGCATCAATCGTCCGACCGGGCAGCGCTTCGCACAATGCCGAAACCTTGCCGCGGCCCGTAGGCACGCGGAACAAGCGCGGCGTGCAACAGCCCTGCTCGATGTGGGCGCGGGCGGCCAGAACGTGATCCGGCGGAACGCCGAAGCGGCGCGCTCCCGCTCGTACCACCCACTCGTTCGTCGAGGATACAGCCCAAATCTCGCAGCCGCGTTCCCCTAGCTCCAATGCCAGTTCCTGCATGGGAGGGAAGATGTGCATGGCGATCTTCTCCATGAAGAATTCTTCCGCGCCGCGTTCGAGCTCCGCCTCGGAGAACCCGGCGTGGATGGTCACCATCTCGCCGCACATGGTCTCTTCGTCCACCTTACCGGCCTTGTAATCGCGATAGCGCGCCACCGCTCGGGCCACAACGTCTTGCGCGATCAGCCCGTGCTCAATTGCCCAATAGAAGAAGGCTTCGCCGGCGTCGCCCGCCCACAGGGTGCCGTCGCAGTCGAAAACTGCGAGCCGCGGCTCGAGATCGAGCACCGATTGCACAAACTGGGAGCCGGTGGGCTTGGAGCGCGCGTTCAAGGCGCCTGTACCCGCGTGTGCGCGAGACGCTCATACTCCTCGGGCGTGTCCACGTTGGCCACCACGTTGGCATCATCCACAGGCACATAGAGAACGCGCTGCTGTAGAGAGTGCTCGATATCTCGGGCAGTGGAAGTGGCTGGCGCACGCAGGAAAGCCTCGATCATCTCGCGCCCGATCACGATCGGATGCCCATGGCGGCCCCCGTGTTCAGGAACGACGGCCCATTTCTCGTTTTCATAGGCATCACTGAAAGCGTCACAAAGACGCGTGAAGGTGGACGGCTGCGCCGGAGGACGGTCCACCAGGGCAACGATGGCGGCGTCGCGTCCGCGATTCAGAACCTCCTGCAGCCCGAGTTGCAGCGAACTGAACTGTCCGCGCTCAGGATGACGGTTGATGACGAGATACGCGGCGGCTGCGTACACGATAGGGCGCAGCGAATCGGCGTTTTTGCCCGCAACTACGGTGACCAGTTCGCTTCGTGCTTGCAGTAGTTCGATGGTCGTGGAGAGGAAGGTCGAGGAACCGGCGCCGGGAGGCCAGGGCAGCAGCGCTTTGTCGCGTCCCATGCGGGACGATTCTCCGGCCGCTAGGATCACGCCGCAGAAGCTGGGCATGGGTCAATTGGTAATTTGTAATTTGTAATTTGTAAAGTGGGAGAATCTGTGGTGAGGCGAGAATCGTAGTTAGGGCCGCGCAATTGGGAACTTTACGAATTATCAATTACAAATTACAAATTCTCCACCTGTTCCTTTCCCGCATAGCGCATGGAGCGCACGCCAATGTCAGCATGCCTGCGTACCGCAATCATCTCGGCGGTAATCGCGACTGCAATCTCCTCCGGAGTAATGGCACCGATATCGAGCCCGACGGGCGCATGCACGCGCTCGAACTTCTGGCGCGAGATGCCTTCTTTCTCCAGCTCCTTGTATATCGAAAGAACTTTGCGCTTGGAGCCGATCATCCCCAGGTACCGCACAGGCTGCTCGACCGCCCAGCGCAGCACGCGCATATCATCGCGGTGCCCGCGGGTGACGATCACGATGAAGGACGACTCCGAAGGCGCCAGTTGCGCCATGGCCTTGTCGAAATCTGCGGCGTAGATGTCGCGCGCCTCAGGGAAGCGCTCGCGGTTGGCGTAGCTCTCGCGGTCATCGATAACCGTAACGTCAAATCCGGCGATGCGCGCCACCCTGTAGAGGCTCAAGGCCACGTGTCCGGCGCCGAATAAGTAGAGATTTGCGGCCGGGAGCACGGGTTCAACGAACACCTCAAGTGTGCCGCCACAAACCAGCCCGGTATCGTATCTGGGATTGTTATTGAGATTGAACGTAAGCGTCCGCGGCTTCTCCGATTCCATCACCTCGCGCGCCGCCTGCCAAACCTCGGCCTCCACGCAGCCGCCGCCGATGGTGCCGCAGATAGAGCCATCATCGCGCACCAGCATCTTGGCGGTCTCGAACGAGGGGATGGAACCGCGCACGTTGACGATAGTGGCCAGCGCGCCCCGCCGCCCATCGCGGCGCAGCTTGACGATCTCCTCGTAGATGTCCACACGGATATTCTAATCTCAGTGGAACCTCTCATAGTTCTGAATCGGGAGATCGGGTGATCGGGTCATCGGGTGATCGAGAACATCCAATGACCCGATCACCCGATGACCCGATTCACCCAGCTCCGCCGTCTTGAGGAAATCGTAATTGCCTGCCGAAGAGACCTGCAGGTTGCGCACCCGCGCGGCGTGTACCAGCACGTTATCGAGGTACCACAGGTTCACGTAGGGCAGTTCCTCGGCCACGATGCGCTGGATCTCGTCGTAATCGCGCTTCTGGCGCCCACGGTCCACAGTACTGCGCGCGTCGTCAATCAACTGGTCCACCTGCGGGTTGGAATAGTAGCCGCGGTTGGCGCGCTTGGGCGGAAAGCTCTTGGAAGAGAAGATGTCCTCAAAGATGTCGGGGTCCTCGTTGCCGCCAACCCAGCGCAGGGAAAAGAGCTGGAAGGCGCCCTTCTGCACGTCAGAGTAGAAAGTGGCGAACTCGAAGGTACGGATGTCGAGCCTGATCCCCACCTCTCGCAGCTGTTGCTGCAGTACCGCCGCCATCAGGCGCGTGGATTCTTCGGTCGAGGTCTTCATGGTCAGGTGGAAGCGCACCCCGTTGTGCTCGGGGCAACCGGCAGCATCGAGCAAGCGTCGCGCCTGCTGGGGATCGTGCGGGTAAGTGCGCACGTTGCCGTTATATGCCCAATGCTCAGGCGGAAGCACGCTGGAAGCCGGCCGCGCCATATCGCGCCAGAGATAGTGGATCATCGGTCCGCGATCGAGGGCATAGGCGATCGCCTGCCGTACCCGCAGGTCCTTAAGGATGGGATCGCGCATGTTGAAGGCCAGGTAGGCGTATCTGGTCCCCGGCGAATGGGTGACCTCGAGCTGCCGCTGCTTCTCGATGGTAACCACCATGTCGGCCGTGAGCGAGTTGCTCTCCAGATCGGCACTTCCCTTGCGCAGTTCCAGAACGCGCGTGGTCGTGTCCGGCACGACGGCAAAGCGCACACGCGCGACCCGCGCCGGGCTCCCCCAGTACAGCGGGTTGCGCTCGATGACCACTTCTTTGTCCTGCTCCAGCCGCACCAGGCGAAACGGTCCTGAGCCGACGAGATGCTGGTTGAAATCGGTGCCGCTGCCCTCGGGCACGATGCCGATAGCCGGATTCGAGAGGTTCCACAACAGCGGCGAATAGGGCTCTTTGAGGCGAAAGATGACGGTGGCATCGTCCGGCACGTCGATGCGGTCGATCAGGCGATAGGAACCCGCTTTCGGCGTGTGCACCGCGCCGCTGAGGATAGAGTCGAAGGTCCACTTGACATCACGGGCAGTGAGCGCACGGCCGTCGCTGAAGCGCACTCCACGGCGCAGGTGAAAGATGTAGGTCAGGGGATCGGGTATCTCCCAGCGCTCGGCCAAGGCGGGCACGAGGTTGAAGTGTGGGTCGCGATTCACGAGAGCGTCAAAGAGCAGGGCATCAATGCGCTCCGACTGTGCGTCGGTACCCACGCGAGGATCGAGGTTGGCTGGGCTTGACTCGATGATCATCACCAGCGTGTCAGGTGCGGGCTTCTTAGCGCAGCCGGCGAGCAGCACCGCTACAAGGCAAAAAGAAAAACGCAGAGGGGAAAAGATAAAAGAAAAACGCAGAGTGCGCAGAGAGGAAAAAAATCTCTCTGTTTCTCTGCGTCCTCTGCGTTTCATCTTTTCTCCTTCCCTGCGTTTCATCTTTTAGGCATAGGAGATTTTTCCCAGGATGGCTGGCCGGCGTGCGCCGGTGGCTGCCGGGAGATTCGAGGGCCGCCGGTGCCAGGTCTCATAAGCGAGCAGTGCGAAGGCAATTGCCTCTTTAGCAACCGATGGCACGCCGAAGTCGTCGGAGAAGCGCAGCGTCAATCCAAGCGGCTCAAGTTCGGTCCGGAGCATGTTCACGAGGGTGCGATTCTTGGCTCCGCCACCGGACACCACGTAGTCCAAAAACCGGTGAAGGGGCACGGCTTCAGCCGTGCCGTTGGAAGTCCCCTGAGTCTGGGCTTTAGCCCCTGCGCAAAAGAGAACGAACCTCTTCAGCGCCTCCGCAATCGACCTGGCCGTCAGAGCCGTGGCCGTCGCCACCACGTCTTCTTTCCGTGCCCGCCCACAGCGCCGTAGGAACTCCGCCACAAATTCGCGCCCGAACTGCTCCCGGCCGGCAGTCTTGGGAGGCTTCCGCCGAAAAAATGAATGCTTAAGTAATCCTTTAACTACAGACTCCAGCACCGTGCCATTAGCTGCGGTCCTGCCATCGCGGTCGTATGGCTTGCCATATAGCCGCTCTATGACCGCGTCAACGACCATGTTGCCCGGGCCGGAATCGAAGGCAATGACATCTTCCGGCGAGGCGCCCGCGGGAATGGCTGTAAGGTTGGCGATGCCACCGATGTTCTGCACAATGCGGCCCACACGGGCATCGCGATAGAGTACGTAGTCCAGAAATGGAACCAGTGGCGCGCCCTTCCCGCCGGCCGCCATGTCCGCGGGACGGAAATCCGAGATTGCTGGCGCGCCGACCCGCGCGGCAATAATGGCGCCCTCGCCCGTTTGCCATGTGGCTGCGGTCTTCTTGCCCAAGTATGGCGCCGGTTCTCCCTGATGGTAGATGGTCTGTCCGTGGCAGCCAACCAGCTCAACTTTCATCCCTGATTGTCTCTGAGTTGCCAAAACGGCGGAAGCGTAGAGTTCGCCCAGCATGAAATTCAGCCGCGCCAGATCGGCCACGCTGGCTTGCTTTGCGTTCATGGCGGTCAGCACCGCCCGGCGCACTGCCTGAGGATACGGATATGCGTGGTGCGCGATCAGTTCAAAGCGCGTATCGAAGCCAGCGCCGCCGACCTTGACCAGGGCCACATCAATGCCGTCGGCAGAGGTGCCGCTCATCACCCCCGCAACGATCAAGAAGACCAACCCTTTGTAGAGACGCAGCATGCTGCGTCTTTAAGGAAAAGAAAAACGCAGAGGGCGTCGAGATGAAAAAAATCTCTCCGCTTCTCTGCGACCTCTGCGTTTCGTCTTTTGGTAGCGACGCGGCAATTGATCACAGCATCACCGCCGTGTGCTGCACCTGATCGGCGAACTTCTGCATCTGGTCGCGCAGTCTGCGAACCATGTCGGCGGAGGGAAGCGATGAATTGGTCTTCAATTCCTTCGGCCTCTTCTTAAAGGCCAGCACCCGCCGTGCGGCAGCCGCGACCCGGCGCGCGAATTTCTTGTCGTGCTTGGCCTCGCGCACCACTGCCTCGTAGGCCCGCCAAACGTGCGCTTCATTGTGGCAGACCAGGAACATATCGGCGCCGGCGCGCAAAGTCTCTATCGCCGCTTCATCGATAGGCGCCGCCGCCTGCACGCCTCCCATCTCCAAATCATCGGAGACTACCAGACCGCGATAGCCTATCCTGCGGCGCAGGATTTCCGTGATCCACTTCTCTGACAGCGAGGCAGGGATGCCGGTCTTCGTTACCGCCGGATAGGCCGCGTGGGCCACCATCACGAATGCCATTTCCCGGCGCAGCGCGCGGTAGGGATAAAGGTCTTCAGCCCAGAGCCGCGTCCAGGATTTTGAGATCAGCGGCAGCGTCTTGTGGGTGTCGAGATTAGCCTCGCCCAGTCCGGGAAAGTGCTTGCCGCACCCCAGGACGCTGGCCTCATGCAGTCCTTTCAGGAATTCGCGCGCGTAAACGACTGCCTGCCGGGGATTGTCGGAAACAGTGCGCGAGGTCAGCACTGAGCGCGAGCCCGCGAAGCTCAAGTCGAGCACGGGAGCGAAATCGGTGTTGAAGCCCAGTGCGCGGACTTCTTCCCCGATGAGGCGGCCATGCGCGCGAAAGCTCTTTTTATCTTGGGTCGCTGCGACGTCCGCTGCTGCGGGCGCGGGCGCGATGGCGTTCTTCAGGCGATCAACGGTGCCGCCTTCCATGTCCACGCACAGGAACATGGGCGTGTCCACGCTCTCGCGGCAGGCGCGCAGCAGTTCCCAGGTCTGGGGCGCATCCACGATGTTGCGCGCGAACAGAATCACGCCTCCAGGCTTCAGGGTGACGAGCATGTGACGCAAGTTGGGCGTGAACTCGGCGCCATCGAAGCCCATGATAAGAAGCTGGCCGACTTGTTCCTGCAGTGCTTTCATTTGATCAGCATTGTAGACACG
>DASQXC010000197.1:0-3392 GCA_035639935.1 Terriglobales bacterium | reverse complement strand
GGAACTCCGCGAAATCTGCACAGCACCGCCGGAATGCCATTTTCCCCCGGTAGCGGGGGATGGGCGGGATCAAACTTTGCATAGCCGGGCACGAAAAGGTCCAAGAGGCCGTCGTGATCGTAATCGCCCCAGGTAGGGCCGGCAGACCAGCCGCCGAGCGCAATCCCAGCTTTCTCAGCCAGGTCGGTGAAAGTGCCGTCGTGGTTGTTGTGGTATAGCCGGTTCTTGCCGTAGTTGGCCACGTAAATGTCCGTGTCAGAACCCGCCAGCTTACGAGTTTGCGAAGCACTTGTACTTGGAGGCGAAGAGAATCGATCCGCATCGCCTTTGCTCATACGCTTCCAATTCTCTCCAGAAGACCCCCGGCAAAGATATCGCCGCCATCATGGATTTCATCGAGTGGAATGGATACTACGAAACCTGGTATGGGTGTACCCCAGAAGACCTGCGGCGCAATTTGCATGAGATTCACGCGGCATTTCCTGATAAGCCGATTGTCATATCCGAATACGGCTACTGCGCCTGCACTCCTGACCGTCCGGAGAATGATTCCAGGAGAATTGAGGTGCTGGTTGGACACGATCGGGTGTTTCGCGAAACAGATTTCGTCTCCGGACTGATCTTTTTCTGTTACAACGACTACCGCACCCACATTGGTGACAAGGGTTTGGGAGCTTCCAGGCAGCGTGTCCACGGAGTAGTTGATCTCTATGGGAACCGCAAACATTCCTATGAGATCTTGCGCCGCGAGTCCTGCCCCGTTGAATCGTTGCAGGTCACCGGCGTTCCGGCCGATTTCGCCATTGTCATAGCCACCCAAAAGACCGTGCCCGCCTATACCATTACTGGATACAAGCTCCGAGCCATCCTGTTCGGCACCGGAGCAATTCCGCTGGAGCGCCGTGAGGTCAACTTGCCAGTACTGGCTCCCGGACAGCAGCACACAGTGAAACTTGCTTTTACGGAAACGGCACCACAACGGATCCAATTTGACGTGTTGCGTCCAACTGGATTTTCCGCTTATACGCAGGTGTGGTTCCCGCAACCCGAAAGCGAGGCTGGCGAAAATGTGCGCCGCAGCCACTGAGTTCGGGATGGGACGATTGTCCCATCTCAAGGAGCGGTTTCGCGCGCTCCAGGGCGGGGAGGCACAGATCTACCGCGCCCCCGGACGCGTGAACCTCATCGGCGAGCACACCGACTACAACGACGGGTTCGTCATGCCCGCCGCGATTGATTTCTATACCTGGGCGGCGGCAGGAGCACGCCCGGACCGCAAAATCCGCGTGTATTCAGAAAATTTTAAGCAATGCGCGGAAATGGACCTGGACAATCCTCCCACTCGTCGCCGCGGCCATTGGAGCGACTACGTCTTCGGCGTGGTGATGCTGTTGCTGCGTAGCGGACGACAGTTGCGCGGTGCCAACCTGCTGCTGGATGGCCAAGTGCCCATTGGCGCCGGGCTCAGCTCCTCGGCCTCCGTAGAAGTGGCCAGCGGCTACGCTTTGCTCGACGGCGCTGGACTGACAATTGACGGCATAGAACTGGCCAAGCTCTGCCAGCGGGCGGAGAACGAATTTGTGGGCGCGCGTTGCGGCATCATGGACCAATTCATCGCCTGCCACGGAGGCCAAGGCAACGCGCTGCTGCTCGACTGCCGTTCCCTGGAATACCGCCGGTTGCCTCTGCCGGGAGACATCAGACTGGTTATCTGCAACACCATGGTCAAACACGATCACGCCAGCGGGGAGTACAACGCCCGGCGGGAGGAATGTGAAGCGGGCGTGCGGCTGCTGGCGCAGGCCTTACCCAAGGTGCGCGCCTTACGCGATGTCACCCTCGCCGAGCTCGAGGCGCACGAGTCTCTGCTGCTTCCCCGCATCTATCGCCGTTGCCGCCACGTGGTCAGCGAAAACCAGCGGGTACTGGATGCGGCCCAGGCGCTGGCGCGCGCCGATCTGGCCGGCTTTGGAAAGCTGATGGCAGAATCGCATCGCAGTTTGAGGGATGATTACGAGGTCAGTTGTCCCGAGCTCGACTTGATGGTGGAGCTTGCCAGCAGGCTTCCTGGTGTCTGGGGCTCACGCATGACCGGCGGTGGCTTCGGGGGCTGCATTATCAATCTCGTAAAACGAGAAAATACCGCCAGCTTCCAGCGCACATTGGCGGAAGAGTACCGCAAGGCCACGGGACGCATTCCGGAGATCTACGTCACCACCGCATCCGATGGCGCGCGGCGATGCGAGCCCCCGGGCTCGGTCTTGGGTTGAGCGGAGAATACGTTTGTAGGCCCAGCAGGTCATGCGTTGCCTCTTGCGAACGGTGAGCTGGTGGAATCAGGGCTGGAGAAGGAAGAGCTTGCTCTGCGAACCTTCCAGAATCGTGGATAGCGTTCCCTGGACGGTTAACGCCGTACCACTCCACAGCTCTGTGATGTGACACTTTTGCCGGGGACTGGCGCCGACGCGCGCTAAATCAACTGTCTTGGTTTCCGAAGTTAATCGGTAATTGAATATCGCAACATAGAACGCGCTTCCCTCGCGCAGGACAAAGGTGTCGGCCGCCCGATCGCCGGTGTTTGCTTCCACCGGGCGAAAAGTTTTGCCCCGGCGTGCCACCCCCAGGACGCTGTCATGGGCCAGCAGCTCTAGCGCTCGCTGTTTCAGCTTGACATTCCAGTAGACAGGTGCATGATTTTCGCCCACACAGTAGCTGCCCATGTATACGCCAGGCGCTGTAGTTTCCTGGGCTGACGCGCGTACCCATCGAAAAACCAGGAGGCATTTGTCCAACTGCTGCGCTGGTTGGTTGGAAGCCGATTTTCGGGAAGCGGCGCCGGCCGGAGCGATGCACATTCTTTATGGAGGGCGCTGTGAAACAAGCGAAAAGAGCTTCGTTATTGGCAGGGTTGCCGCTTCTTCTGTTGGTGCTGTGCCCGCACCACACGAGAGCGCAAGGACTATTCGGAACCATTAGTGGGACCGTCACCGATCCCACCAGCGCAGCGGTGGCAGGCGCAACCGTCAAGGTGACCAACATTCATACCAACGCGGCTAAGGCATTAACCACCAACAGCGTGGGGGTTTATAGCGCCAGCAGTTTGAACCCCGGTGTTTACAAGGTCGAAGCTGATGCTCCGGGCTTCAAGACGGCGGTGGTCAACAATGTCCTGGTCGAGGTCAATGCCAATCTCAAAGTAGACTTGGCGCTGGCAATCGGGCGGGCCACCGAGACGGTGGTGGTCACAGAACGCAATGCGCCCGTCCTGCAAACTCAGCAAACTGACCTGGGGCAGACCGTGCAAAGCAACATGCTGCAAAACCTGCCAATCGAGGCTGGAAGCTATAGCAGCGGCCGTAGCCCCTATAGCTTGCTTTCACTGGCGGCGGGTG
>DASQXC010000196.1:0-5029 GCA_035639935.1 Terriglobales bacterium | reverse complement strand
CGGGTATTCCACCCCGAAGAGCAGCAGCGCCTATCATGCCTTCCTGATCTCTCCCCCTTACACCAGCATGACCGACCTCGGCACCCTGGGCGGGAACTTCAGTTACGGGCTTGCCATCAATGCCTCTGGCCAGATCACAGGGTTTTCCAACACAACGGGCGACAGCGTCCATCATGCCTTTCTGATTTCTTCTCCCTACACCAACATGACCGACCTTGGCACTCTGGGCGGCAGCAATAGCAGCGCCCTCGCCATCAATGCCTCGGGCCAGGTTACGGGATTCTCCGACACGACGAACAACAGGGCCACCCATGCCTTCCTCTACACTCCGACCAAGGGCATGGTGGACTTGAATTCTCTGCTGCCGGCCAACTCCGGCTGGACGCTGGTTGAAGGCCAAGCCATCAACGACGCTGGTCAAATCACCGGATTCGGAACCGTTGCCAACGGTGCCATCCACGCCTTTGTGCTCTCGCCCATTAATCCCTACAAGGCTTTCGTGCAGCCGCCCATCAATGCCGACGGCAGCAGCGTGTTCATCGGGAGGGGAGTGATTCCAGTGAAGTTCACGCTGAGGCAGAACGGCATTGCGACCCGAAGCCTGCCGCCGGCAACCATTTCAGTGACGAGAACTGCTGGAGGAACGCTCGGCTCCATTGACCCAAGCGTCTACCGTACACCTGCTGACAGCGGCTCAAATTTCCGGATTGCTGGTGCCCAGTACATCTACAACCTCGCAGCCAGTTCTTTGGGCGCTGGGACGTATCGGGTGGACATCAGCATCGGCGGAAATGTCGTCGGGCAGGCTGTGTTTAAGCTGCAGTGAGCTTGCCAGAGCTTGTACGCTTCGGCGACCCGATGAGTGAAAAACACAAAGGACGCAGAGGAAGTGGAGGAAAAAATCTGCGAGCAACCCCTCGCGCCCTCTGCGGTTTCGCGCTGACTAAAAATTCAGCCTGGCG
Organism: Terriglobales bacterium; assembly: GCA_035639935.1. Lineage (GTDB taxonomy): Bacteria > Acidobacteriota > Terriglobia > Terriglobales > Acidobacteriaceae > JAHFUA01. Next base: position 4,067 of record DASQXC010000196.1, on the reverse strand, counting down.
CTGGGATTTGCGCGACAGAAAAGCTGAGTAGAAAAAATTAAGGGCTGCGACCTTGGTTATGCTCTAGCCGCTAACTCCTGCGAGGGAGTCGGCGACGTGGAACATGCACCGTCACAGCCCCTGATGCGACCACCGCTTTCGCGGTTCCAAACCCCAGCCCGCTCTCGCAAGCTTGCCGGTTTTTTCGGGTTTGGTTGCGCGGCGAGTCACCTCGTCACGCTGATCACCCAGCCTACTTTGGACTGGCCACTATTCAGGAAGCCAACCCTTTCGGCCGTCGACGGCGAGAAGACTATCTTCCTGGGCAGGTAATGTCAATGCCCGAAATTTGTGCAATTGTGGAAAAATCGGACAGACCTGTTCGGAACCTGCATCCCTTCCGCCTGCCGTCGGTCTCCACCACTGCCCTGTCCGAGGTTGCCTGTGAATATCTAAAGAAACTTCCCTGCTTGTCGGCATTCCGAAACATCCTTTGTGTGCCGGAGACAATCGTACCCGTCGTGAGCGTGCGGTTGTCGACATGATTGCATACGTGGACGGCGGCTCCCGCGGTAACCCGGGCCCCGCAGGAATCGGTGTTGTGATCGAACATCCCACCGGAAGGCGGGTGGAAATAAGCGAGTGCATCGGGGCCGGCGACAACAATTACGCCGAATATGCCGCGCTACTGGTAGCGTTGGAATACGCGGCTGCCTACGATTCGCCCCTGCTTCATGTGTACAGCGATTCCGAGGTGGTGGTGCGGCAGATCAGCGGCTCCTACAACTGCCAAAGCGCGGCCTTGCGCGACATCTATGACGCCTGTAAGGCCCTGATCTCGAACTTCCAGCATTTCGCCATTACCCACATCCGTCGCGAGAACAACGCCGACGCCGACCGCCTTGCCAAACAAGCGATTGCCCGCGCTGCCCTCGAGAAGCAGGCGGTCAGTCGCGATGAGCCCGGTTTCATGGTGAGAGCCCCACGCGCGCTGATTGCCCTGGAGCAAATCGGCTGAATCTCAGCCGGTGTCGAGAAGCACGATCTCCGCCCGGATTCCGTTGCACCCAATCCACAATCGTCCGACTGAGACCGGCAACCGAAAGCGTTTGGGGCCGGCGCTCCCCGGGTTGAAGTAAAGCACGCCATCGCGCATTTCATTGGCGGGAATATGGGAGTGGCCGCTGATCACAGCATCAAAGCCGGCGGCCCGCGGATCCAGGTCCAACTGCTTTACATCGTGCAGAACGTACAAGCTGCGTCCCTCGACCTCTACCACAGCTGTCTCGGAAATTTGTCGAGCCCAGGGTTCAATGTCCACATTGCCTCGAACCGCTTCCACCCGCGCCAAGCGAGTCAGGCTGGGCAGGATGTCGGGGCTGCCGATGTCCCCGGCATGGACCACAAGCTTGCACCCTTCGAGCGCCAAAAGCGCTTCCGGACGCAGTAGCCCGTGGGTGTCCGAGATGACGCCGACCAAGTACTCTTGATCCATGGTGATCTCAGCGGGTACTCCACCCGTGGCCGGTTTTGCCAAGGGTGGGGTTTTCCTGGATATCTCCCCTTCTATCTTTGGGACCCTTCGCCGGGCGACAGGCTCTCATTGCCATTTTCCATGCAAGCTTTTTGCAGGAATTCCATGACAGTTTCCGGCGTAATTACCCCCTCGAGGCGACGGACATGGTGTCGGCTCAGCACCGGGAGCAGTCCCGGGTTCTTCTTCAGGCGTTCGAGCGCCAGCTCGATTGGATGGTCAGGGTGCACATGTTGCCACTCATGAAGCAGGATCGAGGTGATCGGATCGGTGGATTTGCCCGCGTGAATTGCCTGCTCGATGTTGTCAGTGGTCACAAGGCCCTGCAAGTTGTCGCGGCTGCCCACCAGCAGGCATCGCGTCCCATTCTGGGGTGCGGCCTCACTGGCGTTTCCCACTGAGCTCTCGGGTGAAATGAAAATTGCATCTGCGCCTCGCCTCATAACGTCTCGCGCTCGCCAGGCGCCAAGCGGAGCCCGGCTGGCGGGCCCCGGCAGGTGTATATGGTCCTGCTCCAGCAGTGCGTGATACACGGGTTTTGACTGGTATTGCTTGGAGATCGTGAAGCTCAGCATGTTGGCGATCATCAGCGGCACAATGATCTGATAGTCCTGGGTGAGCTCAAAAATCATGAACACCGAGGTCATCGGGGCGCGAATGATGCCGGCGAACAAGGTGCCCATGCCCACCAACGCATAAGCGCCCGGATCACTGGTGGGGAAAGGGGCGAAACGGTGCACGAGCACGCCCACAGTTCCGCCGGCCATGGCCCCCAGATAAAGGCTGGGCGCGAAGATGCCGCCCGCATTTCCCGAAGCATAAGAGATTATCGTCCCCGCCAGCTTCGCCAGGCAGAGCAAGAACATCGTTTTCAGCAGCAGCCCGCCGTTCAGCGCCTGGTCCACGTATTGGTAACCGACCCCGAGAATTTGCGGAAAAAACACCAGGAGTACGCCGATCATCAATCCTCCAGCTGCGGGTTGAAAAATCCTGGTGCTTGTCGGCAAGCGGAGAAAAGATGCACGCAGACCAAGCAGGCCCTTGCAGAACGCCAGCGAAAGGATTCCGCCGATTACTCCTAGGGCCACGTACGCCAGCAGTTCAGCCGGATGCACGAGGTGATATTCCGGGACGTGGAAAATGGGCTGGCTGCCCAAGATCGAGCGCTCCACAATCACCGATGTCACGGATGCCACTACCGTGGATCCGATCAATCCCGCATTCATGTCGCCAATGATTTCTTCCAGCGCGAACAACACTGCCGCAACAGGTGTATTGAAGGCGGCCGCCAGTGCGGCAGCAGCGCCCACCGGCACGAGGCTCTGCGTACGCGCTGGCGAGAGCCGAAACCATCTTCCCACCCACGAAGCGATACCTGCTCCGATCTGAACCGACGGCCCCTCCCGTCCCATCGAGTGTCCGGAGCCAATACAGAGCACGCCGGTCAGGAATTTTCCAAAGGGAACACGGGTCGCGATGAAGCCTTGCTGCAGGTGGAAGGCGGCTTCCGTCTGCGGCACGCCGCTGCCGCGAGCGTCGGGAAAATACTTCGCCAACAGGAATCCGGTGAACAGACTAACCACAGTGGGGACCATGACAAAGCGCACACCTGACGGTGAAATTCCGAATAGAAGATATGTAACCTCCTTAATAGAAATGGTGAAGAGCACGGCGGCGAGTCCGGCGACGATGCCGATCAGGATAGTAAGAACCAGGAATATCTGGTTCTCGCGCAGCCGGAGACGCTGGACCGGCGGCAGCTCCCGCACCCTCATTGCAGCGCTCCACTGTGCTTACGGCAGACCAGAAGCAGCGCCCGATCGAGTTCCGCCGGGTCAGCACAGCCGACGCTGGTTGCCTGCTCGATTTTGCAGATCAGTTCCATGCCGGCCCGTAGCAGTTCAGGGTCGTGCTGCAGGTTTTTCGGCCGTAGCTCGGGTTGCATCTCCTGGGCATCAGCTTGCAGCGCCTGGAGATCGTATTTCTTGCCCGACTGCTGCTCGAGACAACTTTGCAGCCGCCGGTGCGATTGCTCAAAGTCAGCCAGCAGGCGCCGGTTCCGCTCTTCTCGCCGGAGATAGGGCTCCAGAGGATCGTGGGACAAAATCATCTTCGTGAGGGTAAGGAGTTGCGCGCCCGAAGCCAGCTTAGGACTTTCCGCCAATGCTGCTTCGAGGTAGCGGCGTGCTTCCACATAGTTGCCCAGTTGAAAGGCCGCATTGCCGGCGCCGGCGAGCGCCGATGCGTGGTTCGGATTCAATGCAACCGCGCGCATGAAATGTTTCCACGCGTGCTGCGCATCGCCGGCCTCGAGCAAGAGCTGTCCCGCTTCGGTTTGAGCGCCCGGATCATCCAGTGGGCTTTCGGTCCCCAGGACAAGGGCTTCAGATAACGCCCCACTGCGCTGGTGATGGTCGAGGAGGAAGCGAATCAACTCGACCCGCACCTTCCGCCGCTCCTCATCTACCTGAGTGCCCGTCCAGAGACCATAAAGTGCATTTTCGTAGTAGCGTGTGGTCTCTGCCACGTCTCCACGTTTTGCCGCCAGCCTGGC
>DASQXC010000195.1:0-6317 GCA_035639935.1 Terriglobales bacterium | reverse complement strand
TTGCGGTGCAGTGGTGAATTCTCCCTGGAACTCCCGCCAGCCGGTCGAGCCGGTGGCCCCTTCCGTAAGCACGTAACGCTTGCTGCCGCGCAGGCCGAGGACCGAAAAGCGTGGAGGACTGACGGTCTCAAGGCCCTCCACCATCATGAAGGCGCTGAACTGATAGCGCGTGTTGCTGCGCACCGGTATCAATTGAAACACGCCTGAATCTTCCGGCGCTCCGTCGAGGCTGATTGCTAGCGAGCGGCGCCCGCCATGCGCGCGGTTGACGTCGATAATCACCGAGGCACCCGGCTTGCTGGAGTACCTCCAATCCAGGCCACCATTCAGCAGATCCAACTCGAAACCGCCGTTCACAATCTGGTTATCTGGGGGAACATAAGCGCGAAATTCAGGATTGGCTACAGCCAACTGTGCCCAAGCCGTTGCTGCCTCGTTAGGCTGTCCGTGGCTGATCAGGTATTCGAGATATGGAAAAGCTAGCGGCAGCGGAAAGGGCCGCTTGAGTTCGATCAGGTGGGACCAGGCTCTGGTTGCCGCATCCGGCTCGCCTTTGGCCATCAGGAAGCGAATGAACGCAAGATGAGCCTCGGGCCGCGCCGGCAACACCTTCTCCGTTATGAGCTCGGGATCCCTCGTCGCCCGCCAGCAGACGTTCAGTACTCGCAGCAGCGAATCGGGATCGTTTTCCACCAGACCATGAAAACGGTGCATGGCGGAGGCTGTGTCTCCCCCTACGAGTTCGTAATTGGCGGCTTGCCAGACGACCTCCGGGGTGGTCGGGTCTGCCTCTATCGCGCGGGCCAGCGCTTGCCGCGCTCCGGGTGAATCGTCGCTGGCCAGAAGGGCGTTAGCCAAATCCAGCCAGTAGCGGGCCTCATACGGATTGAGCGCTATCGCCGCCTTCAAATCGGCGATAGCTTTGGGGAAATCCTGCATCAGCAGGGAATACCTGCCCATTCTGTATCGAAGCTCCGCGTCCGATGGTTGGAGCCTGGCAGCCCGTTTGAGATTTTCAGCGCTGATGTCGTCGGCCCACCGGAAGACGCGGTACATGCGCGACGATACCTGCAAGTACAGCCCGGCTGCCGCCACCGCTGCCAGCAGAAGCAAAATTCTGGCGGGCATCGGCAACAGGCGTGCATCTCCTCGCAGGGCTTCCGCACGCGAAGCCGCAGCCTCACCAAGCCCAATTGTCATGAAATCCAGCGCAATCTCCCGCTACTGCTGCCGCTGCTGTTGTTCCACAGTGTCGCTCTTGTAGTAATACCCGTACTTCTTTCCATAGTAGCCGTAATAGTAGTAATAATCGGAGGCGTTCAGGTCCATGGCGTTCACTACGACCCCCATAATTTTGGAGTTGACGTAGCCAAGCAATTGCCGGGCTCGGCGCAGCGCCTGTTTGGTGGTCTGTCCGGAGCGGATCACCAGGATCACGGAATCGGCCTGTACCGACAGCAACACCGCATCGGTTACCGACAGCGCTGGCGGCGTGTCGATCACGATGTGATCGAACTGCTTGCGCCAAGTGGCAATCAGATCGTTCATCAGAGCCGAACCCAACAGTTCCGCGGGATGGGGCGGGGAAGCGCCGGAAGGCAGCAGGTGGAGATTAGCAAATTGGGCCCACGGCGTGATCGGACATTCAGAGCTGTTGCCCGTCAAGTACTCTGAAAGGCCCGGACTTTGTTTCAGCCCGAAAGCCTTGTGAATGCTTGGACGACGCAAGTCGGCATCTACCAGGAGGACGCGTGCTCCGCGCTGGGCCAATACGATAGCTGTGTTCACGCTGGTGGTAGTCTTGCCCTCCTGGGCGAGGGGGCTGGTCACCAGCAGCACTTTCGGCGGCGCACCCCAGGAGGAAAGCAGGATGGAGGTCCGCAGCGTGCGGTAAGCCTCCGCGGATTGCGATTGCGGACGCAGGTGCGAGATGGTCTCCGCCGTGTCCTGCTGTGGCAAGATCTGCGACCCCGCCCGCAGCGGCTTGAGCGCCAGCCCGCGACTGCTGCCCAAGCGCGCGCTCGCGGGGATCATCCCAAGCGTCGGCAGGCCTGCCACCCATTCCACCTGGTCCGGGCTGCGCACGCTGTTGTCCAGCATCTCCAGCAGGAAAGCCAATCCGACGCCCCCCGCGAGCGAGAGGAAGAAACCGGTGGTGATGTTGCGTGGAATATTGGGCTGAGCCGGGGCGGTGGGCACGCGCGCCTGGTCGATGATCTGCACGTTGCTGGAGCGCAGACCGGCGGAGACACCGGCTTCTTTCAGCCGTTGCAGCAGCCCGTCGTACAGTTGCTTGTTGGATTCATAATCGCGTTTGAGCAGATTGTATTGGATGGCGCTCTCGTTGAGTTGATTGGCCTCCTGCTTTTGATCTTCGAACGAGGCTCGCAACAGCTTCTCGCGTTGCTGCGCGGCCAGGTATGTCGTCCTGTACTGTTCGGAGGCGTTCGCGAGTTCGGTCTTGATCGCCGCCTGCACGGATTGCAATTGCGTGCTGACTTCCTTCACCTTCGGATAGTTGAAGCCAAATTGTGTTGTCAATGCCGACAACTGGCCCTGCAATGAGCTTTCCTGGTCGCGCAGTTTGCTGAGCAACGTATCGGTGCCCTGTGCCCCCAACTTGGGGAGCAGCTCCGGTTTGCCCTCGAGGCTGATCCGATAGAGCGACTCCTTCTGGATGCGGTCCATTTCGGCATCGGTCAGTTCTTTGTTCAGTTGGTCGAGCTTCGTGGTGATAATGTTCTGCTTCTCATCGACTCCAACGATGCCATGTTCCTTCTGGTAGTCCACCAGCCGCTGCTGGGAAGTCTCGACTTTCAACTGCAGGTCGGAAAGCTGCTTGGAAAGCCACTCTGAGGTGTGCACCGTGCTCTCGAACTTGGCCTTGAAGTTCTGCTCGATATAAACGTTGGCGACTTCGTTCACGATCTGCGCCGAGAGGTTGGGGCTGGTGGAAAGAAAATGCAGTTCGATGATGCGGGTGCGCGGAAGAACCTTCACCGACAGTCCTCCGTGGAATCGCGCGAGCAAACTGTTCTCCTGGCCCGGTGAGAGCGCCCTCGAGCCCACCGGGATGGCCCAGTTGACGGCCTTTGCCGGCGCTCCCGTGAATCTCGGATCTTGATCGAGTTGCAGGTTCTTGGTCACCTGCAGGGCAATGGCGTCGCTCTCCAGGATTTTGGCTTGGGTATCGAGGCTGACGGTGTAATCGTCATCGTCATAGCTGGACGCTGTCTCCTTGAAGCCGAATGCATCGGTATTCTGATGGTTGATCGCGATCCACCCCACCGCGTCGTAGAGCCTGGTCGCGCGGAAGGAGTGAAGGGCCACCAAAACTGTGATCACCACCACGCAGGAGACGACCGTCCATTTGCGCTTCAGCAATAAGCGCCAGTATTCCAGCAGCGAAGGTTCCAGTGCCGCCAATGCTTCGGCATTCGCCGTAGGCGGCCGTGGGAGGTCGAGAGACCGCGAGGCGCCGGTCCGCACCAAATTGTTAGGATCCATTCACCGCTCCATTGAGTTTTCGGGGACAGAAAGATGTCATGGAAGAAATTTGCTGGATTCTAGCATGGGGTGCAACTGAGATCGTGCAATAGACTTTTCGGGGGAATCGAAATGACAATCATCGCGAGTGCAGCGGCAGGTGCAGTGGGTTTTCCCGGCCGTGGTGCCGCTGGTGTTCAGCTTCGGCGGGCTGCTGAGTTTTCCACAAAGCGGTAACATCGAAAGCCAACGTTATCGGTCGGAAACATTTTGACAGCCCCGGCAGCCAACCCTAATATTCCATAAAAAGCAGAGTTCCTCCTTGTCAGTGGTCGAACCGAAACATCGGGGTCTGATCTCACCTCACCTATGAGATTCCATCGGGGTTACTGCTTTACTAGCCACTCGCGGCACAGGGATTTCTCTTGATGGGGACGACCTCGGGAGAAGGACTGAGGATCAAGCCGCGATTGGCAGGTGATGTGTCACTTGCTGCGCTTCCGTCCCACATTGGCATCCGGCCGGCACGCGGTTGGACCGGATTGGATCTTGCCGAGCTATGGCAATACCGCGAGCTGCTGTTCTTCCTGATCTGGCGTGACGTCAAAGTGCGCTACAAACAGACGGTGCTGGGCGCCGCCTGGGCTATCCTGCAGCCCGTCCTCAGTATGGTGGTCTTCAGCCTGTTTTTCGGGCGGCTGGCCAGAGTGCCCTCGGACGGCATTCCTTATCCCGTCTTCGCCTACTGCGCGCTGCTGCCGTGGCAACTGTTCGCCTGCGCTCTGACAGAGTCCAGTAACAGCGTAGTGGCAAACGAGCGCCTGATCAGCAAAATTTATTTCCCGCGCCTGATGATTCCGCTTGCGGGAGTGCTGGCGGGGCTGGTGGATTTTGCCATCGCTTTTAGCGTTCTCATTCTCTTAATGCTGCACTATGGCATCGTGCCGGCCTGGACGATTGCAAGCCTGCCGCTGTTTGTGATGTTCGCCATCCTGACGGCGCTGGCCGCCGGACTGTGGCTCTCCGCGCTGAATGTGCAATACCGCGACGTGCGCTACACGGTGGGCTTTCTCACGCAGATTTGGTTGTTCCTCTCGCCCGTCGCTTATCCGAGTTCGCTGGTGCCGGAGCACTGGCGCGCGCTCTACGGCCTGAATCCCATGGCGGGAGTGGTCGAAGGCTTTCGTTGGGCCCTGCTGGGCAAGACCCCGGCTTCGGGAGCGATGCTGGCAATCTCGGTAGTCGTTGTCGTGATTTCGCTTATCGGCGGACTGCTTTATTTCCGCCGTATGGAAAACAGTTTCGCGGACGTGATCTGACGTGAGCGCCCTCGCCATTCGTTGTGAGCGGCTGGCCAAGCAGTACCGCATTGGCCAGCGGGAGCCTTATCGCGCGCTCCGGGATACACTGACCGATACTGTCACCGCACCCTTCCGCCGCGCGCGCGCTGCACTGCACGGCGGCAACGGGCGTGCTTCCGACGGCCAGCCTACGGTCTGGGCTGTGAAGGACATCTCATTCGACATTCGGGCCGGAGAAGTTGTCGGGATCATCGGCCGCAACGGGGCAGGGAAGAGTACGCTGCTCAAGATACTCTCCCGCATCACCAAGCCCACCCTCGGTTCAGCGGAGATCTACGGCCGCGTCGGCTCACTCCTGGAAGTCGGCACCGGTTTCCACCCGGAACTCACGGGCCGAGAAAACGTGTATCTGAACGGCGCCATTCTGGGCATGAGGAAGGCAGAGATCGAGCGCAAGTTCGACGAGATTGTCTCTTTCGCTGAGATCAACACCTTCATTGATACTCCTGTGAAGCGCTATTCCAGCGGCATGTACATGCGGCTGGCGTTCTCTGTGGCCGCTCACCTGGAAACGGAGATCATGCTGTTGGACGAAGTTCTGGCGGTGGGCGACGCACAGTTCCAGGCCAAATGCCTGGGCAAAATGGGGGAAGTGGGAAAGCAAGGGCGCACTGTCCTGTTTGTCAGTCACTCGTTGTCTGCAGTTCAGAGTCTCTGCCGCCGGGGGATTCTGCTTTCCGAGGGGAGAATCGTTTGCGACGGTAGCGTGGATGAGGTCATTGACCGCTACCTGGCCAAGCAGCCTGCTTCGGAGTTTCTGGCGGAACCCGACCCCTATAAGCCAACCATCACGCGGGCGGCGGCGCAGTGCAGGGAATCGGGCGAGATTGTTGTAGAGATGTCCTTCACCTCGCCTTTCCCGCTGGCTCCGCCCGTCTTCGGTGTCACCATCGCGGATGCGGGCGGAGTGGTCGTCTACGGCACCAATACTCGCTTTGAATATAACGACAATCTGCCACGCTCCATGCAAGCCGGCGAGGTTCGCCTATTGATCGACGCCGGGCCCCTGCGATCCGGCACTTACTACCTCTCGCTGTGGCTGGCAGATCATTTCCAGAACCACGTCGAACTGGCTAATGTTCTCACGGTTGAGATTGGCCAGGGAATCTCGGAGCCACTGCGACCCGGTCGCGCGCACATCGGCAGTATTCGCTTGGACACTCGCTGGGAGTGCAACAGCCGGGGATCACTGCTCAAGGCAGGACCTCCTGCTTTGGCGTAACAGGAATTGAATGTTGCTTGCTAAATCCCTGTACCGGCTGGAGAGGCAAACGCGAAATCCGGTAGCTACGGTCCGGTCATTGCTGGGCCGGCGTGCTTTGGGGCGTGTGTGGCAATTGAAGAAGACTTTTCCCGATTCCTGGCCATGGATCCTCCGTGCGGAGCACGTGCAAGGTTTTCTGAGCCCCGGCGAAGCCGATCAGCTCTACAGGCTGGCCCGAGATTTCACACCACAGGAGCGGCCAGTGG
>DASQXC010000194.1:0-13378 GCA_035639935.1 Terriglobales bacterium | reverse complement strand
GAATATTCGCAGCGCCTTTTTGCACATGCTGGGCGACACGCTGTCCACGGCGGCGGTCATCATCGGCGGTTTCGGGATCATGCTGACCGGCCAGAGTTGGATCGACCCCGCGCTTTCCATGGCCATCGGCGCGCTCATCCTGTGGTCTTCCTGGGGGATCATTCGCGAAACCCTTAATATCTTGCTGGAAGGCATGCCACGCGGCATGGATCTGGAGCGCATCACGGCGGCCATCGCTTCGATTCAAGGAGTGAACGGCGTGCACGACCTGCACGTCTGGAGCCTGGGATCGGAGAGCCACGCACTCTCCTGCCACATCTCCATCCAGGACATTCCGCCCTCGGAAAGCGAACAGATTCTGCGCCAGGTGCAGCAGCAGTTGCGCACCAAATTCAAGATCACCCACACCACGATTCAGTTTGAGCACGTGGTCTGCGACGTGGCCCACGGCTGCGCCGTCGCGGTCGAGGACAGCCACCCGCATCGGCACTAACTTGCGTTGTTCAATGCATGAAAACAATTTTCAATCGTCATCCCGAGCGAGGGCCAGCCATTTCAGGCATCAAGCCCGCTTTTGGCTTGAGGCGTTGGCTGGCCGGAATCGAGGGACCTGCTTTTTGCGACATCGCGCGCACGCGAGCAGACTCGCCCTGATCGCCTTTTTGCTCCTGTTTTGCGCTGGCTGCAAGAAGAAGGAATCCCCGCCACCCACGCCGCGCGGGAAAAGGGCCATCGTCGGTGCGCAAGCAGCGCGCGGCTCGGCGTGCCTGATGTCGCCTTTTGAAAAAACCGGTAAAACGACATTCGACGTGCACTCGGTGACATTTTCGCGCGCAAACACCGTCAACCCTCAGTTCAGCAGATGTATCGCATTTATCTTGTGCTCAGGCGCACTCTAGCAAACATAATGAGAGAAGCCGGTGCTACTGATCCGTATCGCCCACGCGTGTTTCGGGATTTGGTTCTTGCAGCACGTACTGAGCAGCTTCGATTGCTGCATTCAGACAAACTCTGACAATTTCCCTCACGCCCTCTGGGCCGACTTCTGCCGGTCATAAATCTCCTTCACTGCCTGTAAGGTGTCGATCTCATCCGCCGCTTTGTCGGGGCGCAGGCGCAGAATCCGCGGAAAGCGCAGGGCGAAGCCGCTGTTGTGGCGGTCGGAGCGCATTACCGCGTTGAAGGCGACTTCCAGCACGATCTTAGGCTCGACCAGCCGCACAAATCCTTGGTCGGCCAGTGTGTGCTCCAGGAACCAGTTGGTCATTTCGGCGATCTCGGCATCGGTCAGGCCGGAGTAGGCTTTGCCGACGTTGAGCAGCTTGTCTCTGTCGCGCACCGCAAAGGTGTAATCGCTCAGAACGTTGGCTCGTTTGCCATGTCCCCACTCGACGGCCGTCACCACCACGTCCAGCGTCGCCAATTCGCGCTTGAGCTTGAGCCACCAACGCCCGCGCCGGCCGGGCGTATAGGGCGACTCCCAATCCTTGATCATCAGGCCTTCATTGCCGCGCTCCTGCGCTTTTTCGAACATCTCGGCCAGGTGCTGCGGCGAATCGGCAGCAGCAACTGGCGCACGGATCACCTTCGCTGGCGCAACTTCAGGCGCTTCAACTGCGGGTTCAAAAGCCAGGCGTCCTTGGGCGTCCGTGGTCCCGATCGTTATGGGCCTCCGGGCAGCCGCGAAGACGCGCTCGAGGATGGCGCTGCGTTCGCGCAATGGCCGATCGATCACCAGCGTATCCTCGGCATAGAGAACGTCGAATACAATATAGGCGACTGGCACTTCGTGCTGCAGGGCTTCACTCACGTTTTTCCGTCCCAGCCGCTTCTGCAACTCGGAGAAGGGAAGCGCACGATGCTCAGACGAGTCCCAGGCCACGACCTCGCCATCAAGCACCAGGGTCTCGGCGAAGGCGCGCAGCGGCGCGACCAGTTCGGGGAAAGATTCCGTCACCTCGTCCAGTGTGCGCGAGAACAGGCGCACGTACGGCTCACGGTCGGCCAGGTGCGCCTGTGCACGGATGCCATCGTACTTGTCTTCAACGGCAGCACGGTCGAAACAGGCGAACGCCTCCTCGGCAGTCTCCACCGGGCTCGCGAGCATGAATCCGATCGGATGAAAGAGGCGCAGCCGCGCTTCGCCGAGACGCCCCGCAGCGGCCAGCCGCAGGGTTTCACCGATATCGCCCAGCAGCATGTTGGCGCGCTGCACCTCGCCAGCCATGGCGCCGTAGGCTTTGGCTATGGCTTCTTCCACCAGGTTCTCCTTCAGCCCGATGCGCAGCTCGCCCGTGATGATCTTGACTATGTACTTGGCCTCAAGCGCCGTCGCTTGTTCCAGCAGGTTGCTGACCAGCGCTGACTTGGCGGCAGGCCCGGAAGCGCGCGCTACGGAGCGGAACGCTTCCGATACCTGGAGAACAGTGAGCGTGCTAAGCGCGGGCGCGACAGAGCGCAGCACCTCGTATGCCGCCGCGCCCAGATCGCCGTGGCGGCGATACGCGGCTGTCAGCACGGCTTCGCTCTTACGAGCCAGCGTTCCGATCACGCGCCAAAGCTGTGCCCCGCCCACTTGCAGCGTTACCTCCTCCCAGGCGGGAAAGGCACGGCCCGAGAGGAAGACAGCCGAGATCGCAGCCTCCTCCACGCTGCGCGACCGGAAATAGTCGCCCAGCAGACGGACCTTCTCCGTCTTCTTGGTGGTACCGGCGATAGCTTCCGCGACTGTGACCAGGGCTTGCATCGAAGTGTGCCACAGAGGCACAGAGACAAAGAGCGAAAGCCTAGTGCCTCCCGGCGCAACATTTTTGGATGTCTCTGTGCGTATTCGAGGCGCAGCGGACTGCATATCTGCACGGGGTCTGCTGTGTTAATTTCTGTATATGATCGTCGGAACCGGCATCGACATCGTGGAGGTTCCGCGTATTGGGGCGGCGGTGGAGCGCTTCGGCGAGCGTTTCTTGAACCGCGTTTTCACGGCGAGCGAGGTGCGCTATTGCCGGTCAAAACAAAACGTAATAGAGCGCTTCGCGGCGCGTTTTGCCGCCAAGGAGGCCGGATTCAAGGCCATTGGTACAGGATGGCGCCAGGGCGTGACTTGGAAAGACGTGGAGGTGGGCCGCGAGCCCGGGGGGCGGCCGACGATCTGCTTCAGTGGGCGCGCAGCAGAATTTGCCGCCAAGTTGGGTATGCGGCGGGCGTCGCTCTCGCTTTCCCACACCCCAGCCCAGGCAATTGCCCACGTGATCCTAGAGGACTGACCTCAACCAATGAGCGAAGCCGCCCTCTTAACGCCAGACGTAAACACAATCGAGACGAACCGGCGCGTGCTGCTTGCCGGCGTCGGCCTAGCGAGTTTTGCCAGTCTGCTGCTGGAACTGTCCCTCACGCGGCTGTTTTCGGTGGTCCTTTTCTATCATTTCGCTTTTCTTGCCATCTCTCTCGCGCTGCTGGGACTCGGTACTGGGGGCGTTTTCGCGCATCTACGCCGCCAATGGATGGCGCGCTGGACGTTGCGGCGGCTGGGTACGGCCCTATGCGGTGTCAACGCAATCCTGATCGTGCTGGCGCTGGAGGTGGTGCTGCACCTGCCGGTCGCGCTCAACTTGGCATGGGCGAACTTCGGCCGGCTCACTTTGATGTATCTCGCGGCTGCGGTCCCGTTCTTCCTTACGGGCGTTCTGTTCTCGACGGTATTCGCGCGGGAGACCCGGCGGATCACGGAGGTGTATGGTGCAGATTTAGTGGGCGGAGCGACCGCGTGTCTGGCGATCATACCACTGCTCAACTGGGTTGGCGGTCCGAACGCGGTGCTGTTTGCTGCGCTGGCCATGGCGGGGGCGACCGTCATTTGGGCCGATACTCGCGGCCTGCGCCGCGGGGCGGGCGTGTTGGGTTTTCTGCTGATCACACTGTTGACGGCCAATCACTCCGGGCGACTGGTCGACATCGTCTATGCCAAGGGCAAACGCCGCGACCAGCCGTGGATGTTGTTCGCTCGCTGGAACGCGCTCTCGCGCGTGGAAGTGGACCAGCTCAAGGGCGCCAAGTACATCGTCATCGACGCGGATGCTTCCACCGCGATCATGAATACCGATCCGGCGAAATGGGGAGAGACTACCGCACCGGGGCAAGGCGCCGACAAGGGAGGTGGCGGTCAGCCCGGCTATAGCTGGAAAGCCGATCTGATGTCGGCGGCGCCCGCCGTCGCTAACGTGCTGCGCCCACACGGCACCTACGCCATCATAGGGCCCGGCGGAGGCGTAGACGTGCTCCGCGCCGTTACCAACGGCAGCCCCAGCGTCACCGGCATCGAGATCAATCCCCTGATCGCCAACACCCTGATGCGCGGCCTCTACGCCGATTACAGCTATCACTTGTACGAATTACCGCAGGTGCACATGCATGTCGCGGACGGGCGCTCGTGGATCCGCGCCAGCCGCGAGAAGTTCGACGTCGTGCAGATGACGCTGGTGGATACCTGGGCCTCGACCGCCGCCGGCGCGTTGGCGCTGAGTGAGAACAACCTCTATACCGTGGAAGCATTCCGCGAATACTTCGACCACCTCAAGTCTGAGGGCCTCATCGCCATCACCCGGTGGGAGTTCCAGCGGCCGCACGAAGCTCTGCGCGTGGTTTCACAGGCCATAGCGGCGTTGGAGCAAACGGGAGTGAAGGATGTCCGCAAGCACTTCATTGTGGTCGCCGATGGCCCACTCAACGAAGATGGCCGTCCGGTGGCTGTGCTGGCCAAGAAAGCGCCGTTCACGTGGAACGAAGAACGGAACGTGCTGCGGCACATCAGCGGCAATCCGAACCTTTATTCCCTTTACACGCCTACATTGTTCGCCAGCCTCACCGGCGAGGAGCCGTGCGCTGGGACGGAGTCGCCGCCCGCCAATCCTGCCCTCGTGACCTGCCCAGACGAAGCGTGGATAAACGACCTGCGCCGGGAACGCCGCGCTTCAGAGCAGGCTGCGGCTGCTTTCCAGCGTCTCATCCTGCTACACGAGCGCGCCGCTCTGGGCGATCTGCGCTTCAGTCCGCGCCGGGAGTTCATTCGCAATTATCCGTTCAATATCACTCCAGTCAGCGACAATGCGCCGTTCTTTTTCTTTACCTTCAAAACCAGAGACGCGCTGCGTAATGTGCTCCGGGGCGGCGGTCACGGCATTGACTGGAAGAATAATCTCGGAGTGGTAGTGCTGGGGATTGTCCTGCTGGTCTCAGTGGTAGCCGTATTGGCGCTTCTCATTGGACCACTGGCGCTGCATCGCGAGTACCGAGTACCGAGTACCGAGTCCCGAGACGATGGACCGTCGCTCGGTCCCCGCTCCTCAATACTCGGTACTAATTCCGTAGCGCGCTTACTCGGTACTCGGTACTCGGTACTCGGTACTTCCATAGTGCTCTCCCTGCTCTATTTCGTGGCGCTCGGCCTCGGTTACATTCTGGTGGAAATTGCGCTGATTCAGCGCTTCGTGCTGTTTCTTGGCCATCCTACTTACGCGTTGACTGTGGTGGTCTTTCTCATGCTGCTGGCAAGCGGCGCCGGCAGTGCATCTTCCCAGCGCCTGCTGTGCAACACCCAGCGCCTCCGCCTCGCGCTGGCCGCTGTTGGAGTACTGTTACTGGCATACGTTTTTGCACTGCGGCACGCTCTGGCAACACTCATCGCATGGCGGCTTTCGGCCAAGCTGGTGGTCAGTGGAATCCTGCTAGTACCGCTGGGATTCGCCATGGGCATGCCTTTTCCTACCGGCTTGCGGCAGATCGCAGGGGACACTCTGCGAGCAACATCTCTAAAAGCGGGCAATACCAGTGCCATCGAATGGGCGTGGGCGATGAATGCCGCTTCCAGCGTGCTGGGGTCGGTGCTGGCCATGGTGGTGGCGATCCAGTTTGGGCTCAATGCGGCTCTGGCCAGCGGCGGGGCAGCGTATCTGATCGCCCTGCTGCTGACCTTCACCTGGCGCGCTGCCCTCGGCTGACCTCCCGCGGCGCATCTGATATCATGCAGGTAATCAACACATTTTGCCGTACTTCGGCGTACCAGCACTCAATCTGATCTCTCTGGCTAGGCTGGAAGAATGTTGTGTCGCCGGAGAACGCGGGTGGGGGGAAGGTGCCCACACAGAAGCAGCTCAAATGGTCGCAATTGCGGGTGGGCCTGACGGTCTTGTTCGCCAGCATCGTAATATCTATCCTGATCTTCCTCATTAGCGGAGGCCCCGCCACTCTGGTCACTCCAAAGTTGCACCTGAAAGCCTATTTTGAGAACGCCAGCGGGCTGCGCGTCGGCGCTCCTGTGCGGCTGGAAGGCGTTGACATCGGGAACGTGAGCGCCATCAGCGTTGATACTTCCCGCCCACTGACTCCCGTCGCGGTGACCATGAAAGTCAGCACCAGATACCGCATGGGACTTCGTAAGGATTCGCTGGCGACGCTTGAGACCGCGGGGGTGCTAGGGGAGACCTTCGTCGATATCAGCAACAAAACCGCTAAGGGGCCGGAGGCGCAGAATGGCGACGTGCTGAAAACCGAGGAGCGCCCAGACATCTCCGACGTGGTCCGCGCCAGCAACACTACGTTGGAGAATGTGAATATCCTCGTGCGCCGCCTGGACCGCATCGTCTCCGCCATCGAGCGCGGCGAGGGCTCCGCCGGAAAGGTGATCTACGATCCCACCTTATACAACAAGCTGAATGCCACTCTTGATGAGGTCCAGCACTTGGTGGGCCAGGTCAGCGAAGGCCGCGGCAGCATCGGCAAGCTCATCAATGACGATGAACTTTACAACAAGCTTAACGCTTCGGTGGACAAGGTCAACAGGTTGGTGGACGACATCGACCAGGGCCAGGGCACGGTGGGCAAACTCCTTAAAGACCCCGATTTGTACAACAACGCCAACCAGACCATCGCCAAGGCCAACAAGCTGATGGACGACATTAATTCCGGCAAGGGCGCGCTGGGCAAATTGGCCAGCGACCCCGAATTTGCCAAGAGGCTCGACGAAACCGTCACCAACTTGCGGATCATCTCCGATCGCCTGCAGCAGGGCGAAGGTAGTTTCGGATTGCTGCTGAAAGATCCTTCGCTCTACACCAACGCCGACCAGATGTTGGTGGAGACACGAAACCTGGTGAAGGCGGTGCGCGAGAACCCCAAGAGGTATCTGACTATCCATTTCAAGATGTTCTAGTGAAGGTCGCGCGCCCCGCCAAGCACCGCTGCACGGGCAGACCCCAACGAGGTTCGTTTATACTGCTCTGTTTGGACGCGTAGCGGAGCAGGTTCTGAGCACTGAGTTGCAATTTCTGATTGCTGGTGTGCGGGCGGGCGAGGCGCGTGCCTTGGCACGAGCTATCAGCGCAGTCGAAAACCGCGTCCCCGAGGCCACCAACGTGCTGCGGGAACTGTTCCCACACACCGGCAAGGCGCGCATCATCGGGCTTACTGGAGCGCCCGGTTCCGGCAAAAGCACGCTGGTCGATCAACTCGCACGCGTGTATCGGAAGCAGCAGCGTACCGTGGGCATCATCGCCGTTGATCCCACCAGCCCGTACAGCGGCGGCGCCATTCTCGGTGATCGCATCCGCATGCTGGGACATCACGGCGATTCCGGCATCTACATTCGCTCGATGGCGACGCGCGGCTATCTGGGCGGCCTCGCAGCCACAACGGCGGATGTCGCCACTGTCCTCGACGCGGCCGGCAAGGACGTGATTCTGGTTGAGACCGTCGGGGTGGGGCAGGACGAGGTAGATATCGTTCGCCTCGCCGACATCACGGTCCTGATCTTGGTACCCGGCATGGGCGACGACGTGCAGAGCATCAAGGCCGGGATCATGGAGATCGCCGACGTCTTCGTCATCAACAAGAGCGATCGCGAGGGCGCGGAGCGGGTGGAGCGCGAGGTCCGCGTTATGCAGAGTTTGGCTCTGCGGAGCGATAAGTGGGTGCCGCCTATCATCAAGGCGGTGGCGGTGGACGGCACGGGCGTATCTGAACTGGCCGATGCCCTTGCTGCATACGAAGAGTTTCTTCACAAGCAAAATCTCGTCCTCAAAAAGAAGACTGAAAGCTGGCGCGAGCGTCTGGTGGAGATGTTGCGCGAATCGCTGCTGCAGCGCGTCCTGCGCGAGCAGATGGGCGACGGCGCGGTCGCCCGCTACGCGGCAGAAGTGGCCGAGCGCCGCCGCGATCCCTATGCGTTGGTGGAAGAGATCGTGAGCAAGGTCGGCAAGTAGAGAAGGCGAGGAGAGCGTGTACACCATCGATCATCTTGGCGTCGCAGTGAAGTCGTTGGCGCAGTCCAAGAGGTTCTATGAGCAACTGGGCATGCGGGTGCTTCCGGAAGAAGAAGTCGCGCAGGAGAAGGTGCGGCTCGCCATGATTCCGGTCGGCGAAAGCCGCATCGAGCTGCTGGAGCCCACAGCCGAAGACTCGCCTATCGCCCGCTTTCTCGCCAAGCGCGGTGAGGGTCTGCACCACATCTGCATTCACGTGGACCATCTGGCGGGGATGGTTGAACGTCTCAAGCGCGACGGGGTGCGGCTGGTGAACGAGCAGATCCAGATCGGCGCCGGCGGCCATCTCTACGTCTTCGTCCATCCTTCGAGCACCGGCGGAGTGCTGCTGGAGCTCTGCGAAGACCAGCCCCAAGGGGTCTGAATACAGACATAAGTGGGTGATCGGGAGACCGGGTCATTGGATCATTGGTCTAATTTTTTTATCACCCGATGTACAAATCCCCCCATGCTCATCCTCGCCATCGACACCTCCTGGAAACATGGCAGCCTGGCATTGGCAAGCGGCGATGCCACGAGCTTTGAGCGTCTCGAGATCGCCCCGCTGACCGGTGGAGCATTTTCCGCCGAGCTGGTGCCGCAAATCGCCACCGTGCTAGCCCGCCGTAACCTTCGCAAGCAGGACATTGACGGATTTGCTGTGGCGTCCGGGCCGGGATCGTTTACCGGGCTCCGGGTTGGCCTGGCCGCGATCAAAGCCTTGGCGGAAGTCCTCAGCAAGCCTGTCGCTACGGTCTCTGTGCTCGAGGCACTAGCTATCGGATCCGGCGTGAACGGCCGGGTGTTCGCCGTACTGGATGCCCAGCGGGGGGAAGTCTTCTTCGGCGAATACGAGGTCGATGTTCAGAGGCTGCAAGCGACTGGTGTAGAGCCAGAATCGCTGCTCACCCGGGAAGCTTTTCTAACAGCGCTGCCGGCGCCCGCCACAGCGGTCACGTCTGACAGCTCCATCGTTGAATTCGCACAATCGCGGGGAATGACGCCCCGCCAGATCGCTCGCCCAGGAGCTGACGCGATCGCCGGCATCGGCTTGCGGAAGATATTGAGTGGAGAGATCGTCTCTGCTGATGCACTTGACGCCCACTACGTCCGCCGCGCCGATGCCGAGATTTTCTCTGCTCCTAAAAACAGATAGGACAGAGTCACGGAGAGGAAGCAGGCGGGAGGCAGGGCACAGGACGCAGGCACCAAAGGCGGGCCGATATCCTGCCTCGTGCCTCCTGCTCCTTTCCGGTTCTGCTCTGTTTCTCTGCGGATTAAACTGTACTGGTGCACATAAGAGCAGCCACTCCTGCCGATATCCCTGCTCTGCTGGTGCTCTGCCAGGGCTCGCCGCTTGCTGCGCGCTGGAGGGAAGCTGATTATTGCCGGCTCTTCGCAACGGGTGGACGCGTAGCATTGGTGGCGGGAGAAGGCTTTATCCAAGGCTTCATAGTCGGTCGCGAGCTCGGGCCGGAATGGGAGATCGAGAACCTTGTGGTCGCGAGTACGTCTCAGCGACGTGGTCTGGGCATGTTACTGATCAGCGAATTGCTGGCTCTGGCCCGCAGCCGCGGCGCGAAGGCGGTCTTCCTGGAAGTGCGGGAATCCAACCACGCGGCACGCCGCCTCTATGCCAAAGCGGGATTTATAGAGAGTGGCCGCCGTAACTCGTATTACGCTGATCCTGAAGAAGACGCCGTTTTATGTAGCAGACTGGTTCCCGCCCCGAATGATTCAACTTTCATCGTCTAGAACGTTGTTTGACCCCTTACCACGGCTTGCGTAGAATAACTCCAACCTATGGCGAATCACGTTTCTGCGTTCAAGCGCGTCCGGCAGACGGCAAAGCGCACCTTACGCAATCGCATTAATCGCTCCCGCTTCCGCACCGCGCTGCGGCATTTCCGCGAAGCCCTGGCGAAGAGCGACAAGCCCGCTGCCCAGCAGATGTTCCAGGAAACCGTCTCGGCCATTGACAAGGCCATTCAGAAGGGCGTGCTTCACCCCAACGCCGCCGCCCGGCATAAGTCGCGGCTCAGCGCCCGTCTCAACGCGCTTTAGTAGCCAAATCAGAAATCACAAATGCCAGACGGGGAATTGGTGCTGTTCCCACGCGGGCACTTTGGATTCAGTGCAAAGCTCCAGCACTAGCCGCTCCAATACCAGGCGCTTACTGGGCGGGTTGGAGCGCAGCTCGAGGTCGGCGCGAGCGATGCGGCGGATGGCCTGCGCGACCTCGCGGCGAGATTTATAGCGCCGTGCTTGCCGCACAATGTCCTCCGCCGCGAACGGGGGGACGCGGAAGCCCGGCCACAGCACCTGCCACAAGCCGCGAGTGTCGCGCACATTCCGCTCTAAGATGACCACCATTTGCCGGAACGTGCGCGCCAGCATATAAAGATGGCCGATGGCCGCCTCCTCGCCTTCGCCGGTGGAAAGTAGAGCATCGAGCACGCCCAGGGCGCGCGGCCGGTCCTTGGCGGAGATGGCATCGGTTAATTCGTAGAGCGAACGCTGCTTGGCCGCCAGCACCATGGTCTCAACATCGGCCAGCGTGATCCGCCTCTTGTCCCCCACATAGAGGATCAGCTTCTCCAGTTCGTTGGAAATCAGCATCATGTCGGCACCGAGTGCGTCCACCAGTTCGCGCGCGGCATCGGTTTCTACCTTCACATTTCGCGCCGTGGCGGTCTCCATTACCCAGCGCATGCCTTCGCCTTCATCCACACGCGCCAGTTCAACCATGCCGCAATATTCGCCAAGCGTCTCCCGGATGCGCTCGTAACGGTCACGGTCAGCAAGCTCCATCTTGCGGACATCGGCCGGGATTGAGATGTGGTCGGCGATGAAGATGAGCACTGCGTCGGGATTGGGTTTCTTGACGTACGCCTCGATGGCGGCGAACGCCTCCTGGTGCGAGCCGCGGCCGTAGAGCGTCTTCACGTTGCGGATGAAGAACACCTGAAAGGGCGCCATGAGCGATGGGGTGCGCGCGCGGTCGAGAATGTCAACTAAATGGGTGGTTGCCAGGTCTAGGTCATAGAAGCTGAATTCCCGCAGCCCGGGCGGAATCAGGTGCTCCAGCAGTGCGTCGCGGCAGCGGTCGCGAAAGAAGACCTCATCGCCGACAAACACATAGGCTGGCCGCAACTTGCGTGCCTTGACCTCGGACACGAAGTGCTCCGCTGGAGCGAAGCCGCGCGCCATCAGGCGACCTCCACGAGAAGCGACTTCCACCACGGAGACACGGAGACACAGAGAAAAAGCGCTGTTGGTGGTTGGCTCTTGGCTTTTGGCTTTGAATATCTGGAATCTCCTTCGGCCAACAGCCAAAAGCTAAGAGCCAACAGGCCGCGTCCCTCCGTGCCTCCGTGTCTCCGTGGTAGATCTTGCTTCAAAATGCCTCCAGGATATTGGACACGAGAGTACGCGCGAAGTCCTGCGCGAGGCGATCGACGGCAGGGGATTCCTCCTCAAAGAAGCTGGTGATCTCGCGTGAGATCTGGTACTGCTGGTGGAAGCTGTAGCTGGGATTTTCGAACAGCACGTTACCCCGGCGGTCCACCAGCGAGACCTTCATATTGACCACAATAATGGCCGATGCGGCCCGCCCGGTAACCGAGTCATAGGCCACGGGCGTGAACTGGGTGGAGACGACGCTTCCGCGCAAGGTAGCGTCCGCCTCCAGGCTCTCTTGGTTAAGAATGCGGTAGTGCGTCCGGTTGATGAACTCGCGAACTACAGCGACGGTCAGCACCTGCTCGACCCGATAGGTCTTACTCTCGTTGGTGAACCCGGGAATCGCCATCGTTTGCACCTCTGCCGGCAGTCGGGCCGCATGTCCCCCGGTTTTGTAGCCGCAGCCGACAGCCAGGACCAGCACTGAAAGCACAGGGACGAAAGGGGTGCCCCACCCGGAGCCTGCCCCGAGCGAAGTCGAGGGGCCGGTTTTGCCAAGGGGGGGGATTTTTCGAAGCTGAACACCCCCACCCTTGGCAAAAGAAGCTAAAGGTGGGGCATCCAAAACCAGGCCTGGCCTTTGGCTCTTGGTTCTTGGCTGTTGGCCAGAGGACACCCCCCGAAGCCAAAAGCCAATTGCCAAGAGCCCAGAGCGTTTCTGTGGCCTCACTGAATGCGTCCCTTCGCGCGCGATCCGGCCAGGGCGGCGGCGCAATCGACAGCCGTGATGGCAGCGATTCGAAGGTTGTCTGCTGCGGCCCACAACCAGAAGCCGCGGTCGTGCCGCGAATCGCGGCGAACCTCCACCAGAATTTCGTTTTGCCCGGCGGCGCTGAGGTTAGAGGGAGAGTCCTCGGCTAGACGGGCGACGCTGACGTGATCGCCTTGTAAAGCGCGGGTAAGGTCGCCGACGGCCACTTCATTTTCAAACTCCAGATACACAGAAAAAACGTGTCCGTGGAAAATAGGCGCCTGCGCCAGTACCAGTGCGGGTAATGGAGCACGTCCCTCTGTGATCTTGTCGAAATGCGCGAGGACGCGCCGCTCCACGCTCTCCAGAAGGGGCGTGGATTTCTCACCGTAGCGTGCGAGCATGTTGAAAGCTACCTGTGCGTCGAACACCTCTCTGGGCATCGGCTGAAAGGAGAGCAGGTTGACAGTCTGGGCGTGAAGTTCGTCTATGCCGCGGCGGCCGCGCTCGGAGGTCGGCTCAAACGCGCTGCAGACCGCGTTGTGCAAGGCCCCTGACTTCTGCACACGCAGTAGTAATAATGCCAAAACCACGGCGGCGGGATGCGCCACTACCGCCAGTCGGGAATTATCCTGCCGCGGCGGAGAAATCCCTGCCGCCCCTTGCAGCTCGCGCTCGATCCACGGAGCCCGCACGGCACTTGGTGTCGTCCCTTCCAACGCATAGGAGAGATCGATTACCAGTGCGCCTGATTTCTCCGCTAGGCCCCAGTTCTTGCGAGTGAAGTTCTCGTCGGAGGCAAAGAAGACAATGTCTGCTCCGTGCAGGTTCTCCGGAAGCACTTTTTGGATGAAGGTGGCCTCGTCGGCGACCGCGTCCAACTGCCCCAGCGATTCCTCATCGTCGAGAAGCTTGATCTCAACCGCCGGAAAAT
>DASQXC010000193.1:0-9191 GCA_035639935.1 Terriglobales bacterium | reverse complement strand
TCCCATTCCGCCGCTTTGTCATCAATGACCTCGGACTTCAAAATATCAGCAGAGGCCACTTTCTTTCCCCCTCGGCAACCTTTCTGAAGTAGTAGCGGCCGGGCAGGGGCAGGATGGAAACAAGCGCGTGGGCTAGACCTGATTTGTTGTGGGGATATACCTCGGGATTTCGAAAGAGAACGGCAAACGTTCCAGTGGCGACTGAGATTTCAGCTACGGCTTGCCTGACCGATACAAAATCACGCGCACCTTCTCCAGAGTAATGAGACCACCGCCAATCATCTCGTCCAGTCGGGGCAGAATGGCTTCAATGCGCTCAGAATATTCGACAACCTCGACAATCACAGGCAGATCCTGCGAGAGGCGAAGAATTTTCTCGGTGTGGTAGACGCTTGCCGATCCGTACCCTCCTACCCCCCTCAGCACTGTTGCACCGGAGAATCCTTCCTTGCGGAAAAGCTCGAGCAGCGCTTCATAAAGCGCTTTGCCATGCCACTTATCGGACTCGCCGATGTGAATGCGCATTAAAGTCCGTTCGCCTTCAGACTTTTTGTGTTCCATGAGTGCTCCTACACCGCGTTTGCCAATCGAATGCCGAGCATCACGGCGAGCAGACCGCCCAGGAGGCTTCCCCCAATGTAGACTGCGCCCCGCGCCCAGTCGCCCTCTTCGAGCATGTGGACAGTTTCCCAGCCGAGGGCGGAAAAGGTTGTGAAAGCGCCAAGGAAACCGATGGTGATTGCGATTCGCCACTCGGGCGGAACAGAAAGGTGGTTCAATGAGTACTGGCCGGCAACCCCAACCAGGAAGGAACCCAAGAGATTGACCGCCAATGTCCCGCTGGGAAAGCCAGCTCCCGTCCAGCGCTGAACAACGCCTTGCAGACCATACCGGGCCAGGGTACCGACAGCTCCGAAAACCAGTAGCAGCAAGATTCGCACCGGTCCTCCGCTTCATGCGCCAAACTAAAAAACTCCTGGGCCAGCGGCAGCCAGGAGTTATCAGTCCCACAGGGACAGTTAATGGCGAACTCCATCACCGGTTCTAGCCACAGTTTACATCCAGCAGATTCCCCGAGCTAAAGCGAATCCGCACAGGGGATCAGGTTTCTGTGGAGACAGTAACGAAGATCACGACAGCAGAACGCCCCGAACAACATTCTCCCCGGAATCGTGCGTGA
Source organism: Terriglobales bacterium (assembly GCA_035639935.1). Lineage (GTDB taxonomy): Bacteria > Acidobacteriota > Terriglobia > Terriglobales > Acidobacteriaceae > JAHFUA01. The sequence goes on along the minus strand of DASQXC010000193.1, from coordinate 8,011 downwards.
GCATGGCTTTTGTTCTAAATTCAGAACAGAACCTGCTCCAATCACCCACCATAGCAAGATTGCGGCTGGGTGTGGCTAGCAAGCACGAAACCAGATTACAGCCCGAATCTCCGCGCGACGAGGGCAGTTCTGCTTGTTAAATAGCCAGTTAACGACTAGTGTGTTGCACCATGGATGGTGCTTGTTCGGAAATCAGAACAAGGCTGCGCCAGTTATGGCGTGATGCACCCAAATCTGTACCATTCGCGCCACGCCACTATAGTCTATGCCACTGTCCTGCAAGCCTCACGCCGGACCGATCACGGTGTTGGTTGCCGACGCTGACGTGATGGCGTGTCGTCTGCTGGCCGGCGGTCTGCGGCGATACCGGCAGTTGCGCGTTTTGGAATGTCACCTTCCTCCCGCAGACCTCCTGAAGCACATTTCGGAGATGCGCCCCGACATTCTGCTTGTCGGAAACACTCTCCCCGATGGCCCCCTTGGCGGGTTCGGCTTGGTGCGAGAGATCCGCAGGAGTTCCCCTGAAATCGGAGTGGTGGTGCTGCTGGAGAGTTCGCAACGGGCCTTGGTGGTGGAAGCCTTCCGTGCGGGAGCCAAAGGCGTATTCTGCCGGGCGGATTTCGAGTTCAGGAGGCTGTGCAAATGTGTCTCCTCCGTCATTCAGGGTCAGATCTGGGCCAATAGCCAGCAACTGCAGTTCGTCATGGATACTCTCTCCAAAGCCGCCCCGCTTCAGGTCGTCAACTCGGAGGGAGTCGGATTGCTCACCAAGCGCGAGGAGGACGTGGTGCGGCACGTGGTGGACGGCCTCAGTAACCGCGAGATCGCCGAGCAACTTCGATTGAGCGAACACACTGTGAAGAACTATCTGTTCCGCATCTTTGAAAAGCTCGGCATCTCCAACCGGGTCGAATTGGTGACTTACGTCATCACCAACATTGAAAGGCTTGCTACCGAAAGAGGCACAATTGAAAAAGCCGCGGTCGAGAATCATTCCCCTACCCGATCGAACGATCCACGTTTCCTCAATTCGGCTGCTGGACATGCTGAATTTCGGGGAACGAGAGCTGGCGTGGTCAGGCCATAACGCGAAAGCGCGGCCTTTGTGCAACAAGAAGGAGCAGGCCTATTCCGCCGGGTGCAAGCCCGTCAGGACAACGCGCCCCCTGATCATGCCGCGGTCCAATTCTTCCAGCGCCTGGTTGACCTCCGGCAATGCTCGGGTGACCACTTGGCAGTGCAACCCGCCGCCATCCGCCAGCGCCAGCACTTCGTGCAGCTCCTGCCGGGTGCCCACGGCGGAAGCCCGGATGCGGACTTCGCTGGCAGCCATCATAATGGGCGGAAAACAGATGTTCTCCGCGGGTAAGCCTACCACCAAGAGAGTGCCGGTCGGCCGCAGGCAGCGGAAAGCAATGTCGTACGCAGCCTTGGCTGCCGACGTCACCAGCGCCACGTGGACGCCGCCTTTCTTTCGTAACTCGCGCACAACATTGTCTGCCATCGCATTTGAGCGCGTGGGTCGCCCCAAGCGAGGTTGCCAACGCCAGCTTATCCTCTGCGATATCAACGGCGATCACCTCCGCCTGCGTGCTGCACCCGATCTGCACTGCGAGATGACCTAGTCCCCCTACGCCGAAGACGGCCAGGCGCTGTCCCGGCAAGATGCCTGCGTGTTTAAGTGCGCGAAAGACGGTGAGTCCGGCGCACAGCAGAGGCGCAGCCTCAACCGAAGAAACGCTCCCTGGAATCTTCAGCGCGTGACTCGCGGGAGCTTTGAGATACTCGGCAAAACCACCGTCCACGGTCACACCCGTGATTTTTTGTTTCAGGCAAAGGTTCTCGTTGCCTTCGCAGCAGGGCTCGCAAGCGCCACATGTCCAATGGATCCACGGCACACCGACTCGGTCGCCGATCTGCAACTCACCCGCCGCGCTTCCCTTCTCGACCACGCGGCCCACCACTTCGTGACCAGGAATGAGCGGCCGCTTCACGATGCCGGCCAATTGTTTCCAATCGCCGCTGCACACGTGCAAATCGGAATGGCACACGCCGCAGGCCTCGACTTGAATCAGGACTTCTTCGCAGGCGGGCTCCGGCCGGGGGACCTCCTCAATGACGAGGGGCCTTTTGAACTCGTGCAGGATGGCCGCCCTCATCCCGATAAGCTACCACGGCCATAGGCCGCGGGAGGATGCTAGCTAGTGGGAAGAAGCGCAAATGAAATGGGAACGGGAGTGGCTCCCCCGTTCCCTGATGTCGACGGGAAATTGCTGCGTCGGTTAGATCGGGTTCCCAGCGCTGCACACGCCGCTGTTGTTAGTAAAGGCGCTTGTATTGTACTGGATCACACCTGAGCTGTCGGTGCAGAAGTAGCGTTGCCCCGTGACGCCAGCAGTCGTCGGATCAGCCTTGAAATCGTAAGCCGTTGCCGGTGTACCGCTGGCCGCGCACGCCCCCAGAGCAGTGAAGGTGTAGCCGCTCTTGCTTCCACCAGCCAGGTTGGCGTCAACCAATCCGGCCGCCGCGGAGCTCACAGATCCGCTGCTCGGCGTCGCCAACTGAGACAGACTGCAGGCAAAGCCCGTAGCCGGATATGTAGTGTTGTAGGTGATTTCGGCTGTGTTCAGCGTGCGCAGTGATCCCACCGCAGACGCCTCGTTGGCCGCGATACGCGAGCGCAGCAGGTTGGGGATGGCGATGGCCGCGATGATCAAGATGATCGCCACCACGATTAACAGCTCAATCAGCGAGAAGCCCCTCTTCTTGTTGTTCTTCTTTTGATTCCTCATGTTAAACCGTTCTCCCTGTATGTCCTTGCCAGAAGCGTCTGTGACCCTCAGCATCTTTCCACAGAGCATCCTTAGGGCCACTCCCCCGCCGGGCCCTAAACAGATTGCATTCAGCAGGTTACACTTCAATCAGTGCACCAAAAGAGGGAAAAAAGAACGCGTGTTGGCAATTTTTGTCATTGAGCCACGTCAAAATCTGGCATCCGATTTGGCCCGACCCGACCAAGCGCACTGGGTTTAGATGGAAAGTTTGGCAGACTGCGCCTGGCTGAGGCGAGAGACTGTTGGACAAGATTTTGGTTTCATGCAGAAGACTTCCTCGACAGCGGCGCGCAGCAGTTCGGCCACGCTCCATGCCTGCGCGATGCAACCGCGGGGGCGGTACGGCGGATTGCCATCTAGAATCTCCGACACTTGCCCTAGCCCGGCTTCGTGCAGATGCCTACGGAATGGCTCCAACCACTCCGCGGCTTGCAGGCGGGCTTCGGCAGTCCCGCCATTCACCCTGATGTATGCGGACAAAAAAGGGCCAAACAACCACGGCCACACAGTGCCCTGATGGTAGGCAGAGTCGCGGGCGTGCTGGTCACCATTGTAATGGCCGATATAACGCGGATCCCTTGGACTGAGCGTGCGCAAACCAAAAGCTGTCAAGAGTTCGCGAGCCACTACTCTAACCACGCCGGCGGCGCGTTCCGGCGAAAGCATGCTGTGCTTCAAGCTGACCGCCAGGACCTGGTTTGGCCGGATCGATGCAACAGGAGGGCCGCCGTTCACCACGTCGTATAAGCATCCGGCATTTTCGTTCCAGAAGAGCCGATTAAAGCTGCAGTGTGCTGCGGCCGCCATTTCGGCATAACGTTTCTCGGCGGCGGAGTCGCCGAAGCGGGCCGCGAAATCCTCCAATACCCGCAGAGCGTTATACCACAGAGCTTGTATCTCGACCGGCTTACCATGGCGTGGGGTCACGACCCAGTCGCCGACTTTGGCATCCATCCACGTGAGCTGGAGACCGGGTGCGCCCGAGGCCAGCAGTCCGCTGTCCTCCACCCGAATGCCGTGGCGCGTACCGCGCACATGCCAGGCGATAATGTCGTTGAGCACGTCATACAGATTCTGGCGAACGAACTCATAGTCACCTGTGTACTCTACATAGGCGCGGATCGCCTCAAAGTACCACAGCGTTGCGTCCACTGTGTTGTATTCCGGCCGTTCGCCGGCATCCGGAAAACGGTTGGGCAGCATGCCTTGGTCAACGTGCTTTGAGAATTCGAGCAGGATGCTGCGCGCGACATCGAAGCGGCCGGTCACCAGGGTCAACCCGGGAAGAGCGATCATGGTGTCCCGTCCCCAATCGCTGAACCAGTGATAACCGGCAATCACGGTTTTCTGTTGCCCGCGGGCCACGATGAACTGGTCGGCAGCAGTGACCAGCGAGCGCACGAAGTCGTCTTTTACCGGAGACAAAGCGGCCACGGAGGCACGGCGAGCAACCTCGTTCTTCCGTATCCGGGATGCCTCTCTTACATCGTGGCGCTCGGTTGACGCGATAATCGTGGCATCAGTGCGAGCCGTCAGCTCAAAGCGAAATATCAGGGGATTGAACAAATCCTCCCGGTAGTCCAACCCGCGTTCCTGTTCCACCCGGTATTCAAAGTTGCGATACCAACCCCCGCCCGTGTGCACTGCATCGGCATCGTGCGCCAGATAGAGCCGGGGCAGGCCAGAATATGGAGCCGTGGTCACCAGGCCCGTTTCGGACGTAACCGTCGCATCCAGCGCAACGTTCTCATGTGTCGTGCTGTGATAATCACGAAAGGCAATCAACGGCGCCACTTCCAGTCGCACCGAATCTCGCGGCGTCTTCAGTTGGTACTGCACGACGGTCGTGTTCCCCCCTTCCACCATGAACACGGACTTTTCGATCTCGATACCCTCGACTTGATAGATAAATACAGGAAATGGGTCGAGACGAAAGCCGGTCTGGTATTGGTAACCCTGCGGGTGGATAACGCCTGGATACTGGTTCGCCGACAGGTCGAAACTCCTGCCGTTGATGATAAGCGTCTCCTCCAGCTTCGACAGGAGAACCACCCTGCCCACCGGAGGCTGGGTCGCGGCTACCAAAAGGCCGTGGTAGCGCCGGGTGTTCAGCCCCGCGATGGTGGATGACGCGAAACCTCCAAGGCCGTTAGTCTCCAGCCACTCGCGACTTAGGGCTGCGTCGAGATCACGGCACGTCTCTGGGCCAAAGCTGATCATGTTGCAACGTTTGCGCCAATGTGATGCGCGACACCGCATTTGGTTTCGCGCGGCCGGCCCGAGGACTAAAGAAAAATTCAGACTGTTTTCCTGCGAATTCCACTGCACCAACAGTGCAATGCTTTGCTCCCCCGTTAATCGATCCATCTTGGTCCGCTCTCTTTTCGGCAGATTGACGCCATCGTGCTGCTGGTGCTACGGTCTGAGAAGAAAATGGTGTTCTCGAATCTCTCTCTCTTTCTCGCTGGGGAAATTGCTACCCTGATCCGCCAGACCGGCGCTGTCGCCCAGATCGTGCTGACCATCCTGCTGGTCTTCAGTCTCTTCTCTTGGGCGATCATTCTGTCCAAGTGGAGCCGCTTCAGCCGCGCACGCCTGCAGAGCGGGCGCTTCTTGCGAGCCTTTCGGAAGGCCATGCGCCTGCAGGACGTGGCCGCGGTGGCCGAGCAGTTCAAGCCCAGCCCGCTGGTGACGGTCTTCGAAGGGGCCTACGAGGAGTATCGGCGGCAGGTCGGCAATCCCACAGGTGTGGTGAAGAATCCGGTGGCGGTGCAGCGGGCGGCACAGATCGCCTCGTCCGCGGAACTGACGCGTCTGGAGCGACGCCTGCCGTGGCTGGCGACGACCGGCGCGGTGACGCCATTTATCGGACTCTTTGGCACGGTGTGGGGCATCATCGACGCCTTCCACGGCCTGGGCACAGCGGGAGCAGCGACGCTGCGCGCCGTGGCCCCGGGCATCTCCGAGGCCCTCATAACTACCGCCGCAGGACTGTTCGCCGCCATCCCCGCGGTGATTGCCTACAACCAGTTCGGCAGCACGATTCGGGAATTCGGCGCACGCATGGACGACTTCACGCTGGAGTTCCTGAATGTGGTCGAGCGTCCCGGCGAGCGGAGCGCATCGGAGGGGCGATAGATGGCCTTCACCAACCCTCAAGGACGCACCCAGACGTCGCTCGCCGATATCAACGTGACGCCCTTCGTGGACGTGGTGCTGGTGTTGCTGATCATCTTTATGCTGACCGCGCCCATCCTGCAATCGGGGATTGATGTGAACGTACCCAAAACGCGCACGGTGAAAGAAATCACCGAAGAGCGGGTGGTGATCACCATCGACCGCTCGCAGCGCGTATACCTGGGCAGCGATCCCATCAACATCAACCAGATTGGGCCCCGGCTGCGCGCCAAGCTGCGCGATCCGGGACGGCAATCAATCTTTCTGCGTGCCGACCAGAACGTGCCGTTCGGCGCCTTCGCCACGGTGATGGATGCGGTCAAGCAGGCCGGCATCAGCAACGTCAGCATCGTCACCGAGCCCCTTCAGAGTTCGCCGGGACCGCCGCAGGGGCGTTAGTCCAATGTCCGCCCAGGCTGACATCTTCACGGAGCGCGAGCCATGGCGGGGGCCGCTGGGCCTCTCCCTGATTTTGCACGGCTGCCTGGCGGCGGCCATCAGCATATATGGCCTGATCAGCGGTATGGGCGGCGAGAGTTGGGGATCGGGCGGCACAGGCGGCGGGGCCATGAGCGCGACCTTGGTCTCGAGCGCCGCTATTCCACTCCCGCCCAACGAAATGGGCAAGAGTATCGTGGCCCACGAGTCCCCGGGGCTATCAAAGTCACTCCCGCGTCAGCAAGAAAAAGCGCCGGAAGCCATTCCCATTCCCGAGAAGAATGCCAGAAAAAAGCCGCCCAAGCCCGAGCGCTCAACCATCGCCAAGAACATTGCACCCCAACCAGAGCCGGAGAATGTGATTCCCTTCGGACAAGGCGGCCCCATCAGCGGACCATACGGCGTGTTTAATGCGGGTGCGGCCAAGGGCGGACTCAGTTTTTCGGGAGGCGGAGATTTTGGCAGCCGCTTCGGCTGGTACGTGGATGTGGTGCGCCGCAAAATCTCTGAGAACTGGATGAAGTATGAGATCGATCCGCGTGTGGCCAGCGGGCAGCGTGTTTACATCACCTTCGATATCCTGCGCAGCGGCCAGCCGGCTAACGTGCAAGTGGAGCAGTCCAGCGGGGTGCCTTCTCTGGACGTTTCGGCCGCCCGTGCCATCCAGCGCATCGACACGTTCGGCGCCCTGCCCAACGAGTACAACGGCAGCAAAGTTTCCGTGGAGTTCTGGTTCGATTATCGAAGATAGACCTGAGTAGCAGGATTTGATATCGTGATGCGATATAACATGATGCGATGCTCATTACAGGCAAACGGATCGCGGACGAACTTCTTCATGCATGCGGTCATGGGTCAGGGCACGATTTCAGTGCTGCCGTCACCATCACGCAAGATTGTCATCCCGAGCGAAGCGCGAGGGAGCATCGCGACCGAGCGCGAGTCGGGGGATCTTGGGTTTGAAAGCTTGGCTTTTCTGGCGAACAAAAACCGAGATTCCTCCCCTTGCCCTCACTCGCCCGCCGCAGCGGGCTCGCTCGGCCGGGCTGAGCCGCGCCCCTTCAAAACGGATGATGCCAAATCAGGTGCGGCCGCCCTCTGTTTGCTGGTGGTCCTTCTGCTTGTCCTGCCCGCCTTTTCCCAAGACTGGATTCGCACCGGCACCGGGCTGGGAGTAGAGAGAGTCCGTCTAGCCGTCCCCGATTTCAAGGTGGCCACGACGGCGACTTCAAACCCACAACTCCAGCGGGTGTTCGATGACGTGCTGTGGAATGATTTGGCCAACGCCGGCATCTTCGACATGGTTTCGAAGAGCTTTTACCCGCTGCAAACGCCGGGCGCACCGCAAGATCTTAACATTACCGCCTGGGGCAATCCCCCGCCCAACGCCAGCATGGTGGCATTCGGCAACCTGGGCGTCACCGGCGGAGACCTGCAGGTGCAGGGCTGGCTTTTCGATGCCAAGAATGCCAGTGCGCCGCAGGTGTTGGGCAAGCAGTACAAGGAACCGGCCAACCAGCAGAGTGCGCGCGACATCGCCCACAAGTTTGCCGCCGAGATCA
>DASQXC010000192.1:0-7393 GCA_035639935.1 Terriglobales bacterium | reverse complement strand
CATGGTTGGTGGAACGACAGAAGTTGATTGAGCAACGCTGCGAGCTTCAGGTCATGAGCGAAGTGCAAAAGCAAAAGCAAAACCCATTTCCGCTAAGGTTGGAAGCTCAGCCAAAAGCAAAGGCGCTTCGCTTCCAACCCGGCTCGATTGTGGGGGCGCTGGAAACGCTGTCAAGGGTCGAGATGAACGCCCACACCAGGGCGCCCTTGACAGCGTTTCCTGCGCCGATGCATCCGTCTGTCTTGACACTGGCCGTTGTTCTCATACATGTCTTGACACTGGCCGTTGTTCTCATACACGGGATGACAATTCTTTTGACGGATCACCCTTTCCCACCGTTTGTACTTCCGCGTACGATCCCAATCGCTGTCGTGTTCGTTGACATCGTCTCCGCCAAACGGTAATCTTTAATCTTTCGCGCCTGCAATTGCCCGCCCCGGGTACCCCGAGTGGATGTTTCCTTCCGGGTAGCTCAGCGGTCTTCGTCGTATTTTTGGGGAGCCTTTCGCATGACAACCTATTTCCCCAAACAAGGGGAAATTGCACGCAAATGGTACGTCGTGGACGCGACGGGGCAGACGCTCGGCCGGCTGGCATCGCATGTGGCGCGCATTCTGACCGGCAAGAATTCGCCGCGCTATACGCCTTTCCTCGACACTGGTGATCACGTCGTGGTCATCAATGCCGCCAGAGTGCAGGTGACCGGGTTGAAGGGCGAGCAGAAGGTCTATCATCGCTATACGGGATATCCCGGCGGCCTGCGCAGCGAAGAATTTCGCAAGCGCTTTGAGCGCAGGCCAGAGGTCGTGGTGCAAGAGGCGATCCTGGGCATGCTGCCCAAAACCAAGCTTGGCCGTGCCATGGCGCGCAAGCTGAAGGTCTATCGCGGCGACAAGCACCCGCACCAGGCGCAGAAGCCGCAAGAACTGGCGCTGGCCGGCAAGGCTGATTAGGTATTTCTTGCAGCCTCATTTGGCTGCATAATTTTTGGAAGATGGAGCTCCGGCAAGGGAGCAAAGCCAAATGGCAGATGTGGTTCAATACTACGGCACAGGACGGCGCAAAGCCAGTGTGGCGCGCGTGTTTCTGCGTCCGGGCGACGGCCAGTTTACCGTGAACGGGCGCGCTTTCAATGAATATTTCCTGACTCCGGCGCAACGCACGCTGGCACGGCAGCCGTTGGTGGTCAGCGATACCTCGGGGAATTTCAACATCGTCGCCAATGTCCGTGGCGGCGGTGTAGCCGGACAAGCCGGCGCGGTGAAACTGGGCATCGCCCGGGCATTGCTGGAGTTCAATACCGACTTGCGCGGGCGGCTGAAGAGCGCGGGCATGCTTTCGCGCGACGCGCGCACGAAGGAGCGCAAAAAATACGGGCAGAAGGGCGCACGGAAACGGTTTCAGTATTCCAAGCGCTGAACACTTTGGGAGTTGGTACCGGTCGGATTGACTGCCAACTGACCACTGGCAATGGCAACTGGTCTTAAAATCTTCCCGCATCCTTGATGGAGCGGGTTGCGGGAATGTAATCCCGAGCGGGTTTTGGAAACGCTTGGGATGCAATCCAATAAGGAGGTAGTTTGGCGAACATTACCATGAAGGAACTGCTCGAAGCAGGCGTCCACTTCGGGCATCAGACCAAGCGCTGGAACCCCAAGATGAAGGAGTTCATCTTCGGCGAGCGCAACGGGATTTACATCATCGACCTGCAGAAGACGCTCAAGATGTTCAAGGACGCCAGCAAGTTCGTTCAGGACGCCGCAGCCGAGGGCAAGATCATCTTGTTTGTCGGCACCAAGCGCCAGGCCCAGGACGCCGTCGCCGAGGAAGCACAACGCTGCGGTATGTTCTACGTCAACCAGCGCTGGCTGGGCGGGTTGCTCACCAACTGGGTCACCGTGCAAAAATCCGTAAAGCGCCTGAAGGAACTCGACGAAATGGCCGTGGATGGCCGCTACGAGTTGCTGCCCAAGAAGGAAGTCATCAAGCTGGAGCGCGAGCGCAAACACCTGCAGGCCAATCTCGCCGGCATCAAGCACATGAACCGCCTGCCCGACGTGCTCTTCGTCATAGACTCCAATAAGGAACAGATCGCCGTGCGTGAAGCGCGCAAACTGGGCATTCCCGTGGTGGCGGTAGTCGATACTAACTGCGACCCCAGCGAAGTCGATCACGTGATTCCCGGCAACGACGATGCCTTGCGCGCCATCCGTCTGTTCGCCTCCAAAATCGCCGACTCGGTGGCCGAAGGCGCGCAGGCCGCCAGCGACAAGCAGATGGCCGAGATTTCCGCTGCCGCCCAGGGTGAGGCGGAAGCCGCTCCCGAGAGTGCCGAGGCCGTTGCTGCCGAAAGCCCGGCTGATGGCGATCTGAGCATGGAAGACGTGCTGGGCACGGCTACTCGCAAACGCCCGAGCAAAGAAGAGGAAACAGAGGAAGTCCCGCAGGTCGAAAGCCGGACCTACTGAGCGGAGTCCGCCGCAGGCGCTGCCGAGTCAAAATCTGTAGCTGCTGGATTGGTTTTGCCACAGAGGCACAGAGTTTTCATATTTCGATTCCTCAGTGTCTCTGCGCCTCCGTGGTGACTCCCTCGGGGCTCTGCAATGATGTAAGAAAGGCAATCATGGGTACAACAACTGTGAACATTTCTGCCGCGCAAGTGAAGGAGCTCCGCGAAAAGACCGGCGCTCCCATGATGGACTGCAAGCTGGCCCTCACCGAAGCCAAAGGCGATATGGAGCAGGCGATCGTCGTGTTGCGCAAGAAGGGCATCGCCACCGCTGCCAAGAAGGCCACGCGCGTGACTACCGAAGGACTGGTCACCAGCTACATCCATGCCGGCGGCAAGATCGGTGTACTGGTGGAGGTCAACTGCGAGAGCGATTTCGTCGCCCGCACCCATGACTTCAAAGAACTGGTGCACGACATCGCCATGCACATTGCTGCCAGCGATCCCAAATTCATCCGCAAAGAAGACGTCACGTCCGAAGCCTATGAGCGCGAGAAGGACATCTATCGCGCGCAGGCCAAGGCCAGCGGCAAGCCCGACCATGTCGCCGAGAAGATCGTGGAGGGCAAGATGGGCAAGTTCTACGAGGAGGTTTGCCTCTACGAGCAGCCCTTCATCAAGGACCAGACCATCAGCGTGTCACAGTTGATCGCCTCCAAAATCGGCAAGCTGGGGGAGAACATCTCTGTCCGCCGCTTTGCCCGCTTCAAGGTGGGCGACCAGGGTGAGACCGTGGCCTTGAGCAAACCCCCGTCCGGTGATGAACCAACCAAGTAGCCCCAGCCTCTCACGCACTGAGTGCTGATTGCTGACTGCTGAGTGCTACACTGGCAACTGACGACTGGTTTCTTGGCCCTCGCTTTCAAACGCGTCCTACTGAAGCTCTCTGGTGAGGCCCTGGCCGCCGGGCAGGGGTTCGGGGTGGAAATGACCCGCCTCAGCCAGATCGCTTCGGAACTGCAGGACGTGCATGCGCTTGGCGTGGAGATCGCCATTGTTGTAGGCGGAGGGAACTTTTTCCGCGGCATCGAACAGGCCCGTGACATGGACCGTGTAGCCGCCGATCAGATGGGCATGCTGGCCACGGTCATCAATGCCATTGCCCTGCAAGACGCGCTGGAGAAGCGCGACATCTTCACGCGCGTGATGTCGGCCATCGAGATGAACCAGGTGGCGGAGCCGTTCATCCGCCGCCGCGCTATCCGCCACCTGGAAAAAGGCCGCATCGTCATCTTCGCCGCCGGCACCGGCAGTCCCTATTTCTCCACTGATACGGCTGCATCCTTGCGCGCGATGGAGATCAAGGCCGAGGCCATCCTGAAAGCCACCAAAGTGGACGGCGTATATGACGCCGATCCGGTGCTGGTCAAGGACGCCAAGATGTTCGACCGCATTTCCTATATGGACGTGCTCCAGCAAGGCTTGAAGGTCATGGATGCCACCGCCATCAGCCTGTGCAAGGACAACAACCTGCCTATCGTGATCTTCAACCTGAACCGGCCCGGAAACATCCGGCGCGTCGTGACGGGTGAGAAAGTCGGCTCGCTGGTCACCGCGTAGCTCAACCCGCTCGACAGCGATGAGCGCTGTCGGCGCGCGAGTTCACAAAAGTGAAGCGGTACGCCTTCAGGGTGCCGTAAAGGTCTAACATAGCAACCCACCTTTAGGCCCTGCGGCCCCAGCGGCTAAAGCCGGGACATTTCTTCTACTTGTCTTGGCACGACTGGAAGTCGTGCCCCTTCACTTTTCTCACCCAGCAAGCTGTGATCACCCGTTTCACTGGCCAATGACAATGACTTAATTCCTCCAGTTGCTATAATCTCTGGTTCTCGATCCCTGGCCGAGGGCGTATGTGGACGGCCACTCGTATAGGCGAACCTGATGGCTCAACCCACGATGGCGAGCAATCCCGCGCTTAAGGAAACCTTCGGACAGCTCCGCACGCGTATGGAAAAGGCGGTGGAGGATTTCCGCAAGGAACTGGCGGCGATACGCACCGGCCGCGCCTCGGTGCACATGCTGGATTCCGTCACGGTCGATTACTACGGCACCGCGCTGCCGCTCAACCAGATCGCACAGGTGCACGCGCCGGAGGCCCAACTCCTGACCGTCCAGCCCTTCGATCCCAGCTCGCTGGCCGCTATCGAAAAGGCCGTTCGCTCCTCCGAGTTGGGCTTGAACCCCATGAACGACGGCAAGCTCATTCGCGTGCCGGTGCCGCCGCTGACCGAAGAACGCCGCCGCGATCTGGTCAAGCACCTGCACAAGGTGCTGGAGGACCATCGCACCGCCGTCCGCAACATCCGGCGCGACGGCAACGAGCTCATCAGGAAGTCGCTCAAGGACAAGAAAATCACCGAGGATGACGAACGCCGCTCACACGATGAGATCCAGAAGCTCACCGACGACGAGATCAGGAAAATGGAAGACATGGGCAAGGCGAAAGAGAAAGAAATCCTGGAAATAAAATAACAGCACTCAAGCGGGCGCCAAGCGTGCGCTATTTCGACCCGGCGACGGTCACATCGGCGGTGCGGATGCGGGTGGCGCGCGTGATTTCGCGGCTCAGGTCGGGATGGTCGTTGGTCTTCTTGCCGTCACCCGCGAGCGCGGAACTGGCGGCAAGGGTGAAGCGCAGTGCGTCTGCGGGAGTGTCAAAATAGAGAATGACTTGCGTCGTTGCCATTTTCATGTCCAGCCTCTAACCTTGTAGTCAGCATCATACGCATGCTGTTCCTTCCTACACAGTTCAAAACTAGATACCCGGACTCAGCTAAAGCACGGAGTGGGAGTGCAAGCCGGATCACTACACTGAGAATCCGCCGAAGGCCTTCCTGCATCTGTGACGATTTGAGGAGGTGGGTCGTGAGTATTCCCTGGACCAAGGACGTGGATGGCGCCCTGCAGCGCGCGCGCCAGGAGAACAAGCCGGTGCTGCTTGACTTCAGCGCGGCGCCCATGTGAGGGGGATGCGCTCGGCTGGACGCCGAGGTGTTCCCCGATCCGCGGGTCATCAATTTCATCAGCCAAAACTTCATTCCGGTGAAGGTCCATATCAAAGAGCAGCCGCAAAATTTTGAGCGCTTCGGCGCGCAGTGGACGCCAACTGAGGTCCTCCTCGATCCCGACGGTACCGAGCGTTACCGCTTTGAAGGATTTTTGCCGGCCGAGGATTTCCTGGCGCACCTGCAAACAGGGCTGGCGCGCAGCGCCTTCGAGCGCCAGCAATGGCAGGAGGCCGAGCGGCTCTACCGCCAGGTTGTCGAGCAGTTTCCCAACACGGAACTGGCGCCTGCCGCGCTGTATTGGGCCGGCGTCTCCCGCTACAAGGCCACGGGGAACGCGGCGGCGCTGGGCGAAACTGCGGGCCAGTTCAAGAAGAGGTACACCGACAGCACGTGGGCGAAGAAGGCATCGGTCTGGGCAGCCTGAACAGGGCGGCCGCAAACGCCGCTTAAAAATAAAAACCCCGAGGACGGCGAGAGTTTGATTACCATTTGGACGAAAATTTACTTTCTCGGCGTGCTCTGCGTCTCAGCGGTTTCTTTTTGAGAGGCAAGCTTCGTCTCTGGAGGGTGTCCTATGCCTACTCGCCTTTCCGTCCTCGTCACCGGAGCTACAGGCAACCAGGGCGGCGCCGTGGCGCGGTGGCTGCTGAGCCGTGGGCACCGCGTGCGCGCCTTGACCCGCAAGCCGGAATCAGCGGCCGCCAAGATGCTTAAAACCTTGGGGGCAGAGATTGCGAAGGGTGACATGGAAGACCGCGGCTCCGTGGCGTACGCCGCCAGCGGCATGGACACGGTGTTCTGCGTCTCCACCCCGTTCGACTCCGGCGGGGCGGAGACCGAGACGCGCCAGGGCATCAACGTAGCCGATGCTGCCCAATTCTGTGGCGTGAAGCACCTGGTTTACAGCTCGGTGCCGAAAGCTGACACCCACACCGGGATCCCGCATTTTGAGAGCAAGGCCAAGGTCGAGCAGCACATCAAAGCGCTCGGCATTCCCTGGACCGTCATCGGCCCCGCAATGTTTATGGAGAATTTTCTCGGCCCCTACTTCCATCCCGAACTGCTGCAGGGCCGCTTTGCCATCGCACTCTCGCAGGCCTGCAAGGTGCAGTTGATCTGCCGGGAGGACATTGCGGCGTTTGCCGCCCTGGTGCTGGAGCAACCCGAGCGCTTCCTGGGCCGGCGCATCGACATCGCTTCCGATGAACGCACGCCGCCCGAAATCGCCGACATTCTGGCGCACGTCATGGGCCGGCGGATCAAATACCACCAAATTCCCATTCAGCAAGTGCGCGCCTGGAGCAACGACCTGGCGCTCATGTTCGAATGGTTCGACCGCGTGGGCACAGGGATTGACATCGCCGCGCTGCGCCGCGAGTATCCCGAGGTGGGATGGCACGATTTGCGGCAGTGGGCCGAGGCGCAATCCTGGGACGTGTTGACCCATGGCGCAGCGAGCTAGATTGAGCCATCACGGCCGAGGCCCGTAGGGCCGCAATACGTTAGCCCACCACGGAAGAGCCTGTTACGAAACTCGGCTTTTCGCCTCCAATCGAAAGCACCTCGACCGCTTTTAACAGCTAAAAATTTCATCAAGAGCGCGGGTGCCGATACGGCCCCATCAAGCGGCCGCAAGCTTCATGGTTAGGGTGCGCGCGCCGAGGATGTTCATCATTCGTTTCAAGTCGTACGCCATCACCGCTAAACTGATTTCCGTTTGCGCCCCTTTGAGCCCGCGCAACAGGAATCGGGGGTGGCCAAAGATGTGGTACTTCAGAGCCGCGAAGGGATGTTCGGCTGTCGCTTTCCGTAGCCGCATGGCTTCGGGCGTGGCGCGCTGCTGCATGCGCTCCAGGGCGGCGTCGTGTAGGTGTTT
>DASQXC010000191.1:0-8276 GCA_035639935.1 Terriglobales bacterium | reverse complement strand
CTGCCCGGCCTTGCGCAGCTCAACCAACGTCTGCTGCAGCTTGAGCGCGGTGGGGTAATCGACGCGGCCGAGTTGGATGACGCTGATCATAAAAGCGCCACGGATTAACACGGATAGAACGGATCAGAAATTTTTATCGGTGTTCATCCGTGTAAATCCGCGGCTAATCATATGTTGATCGACAGCCCATACACGTTTTCGATGCCGTCGAACATGGCTTCGCTGAGCGTGGGGTGCGGGTGGATGGTGAACATCAGCTCCTCGATCGTTGCTTCCGACTCCATGGCTGCCACCGCTTCCGCGATCATCTCGGTCGCCTGCGGGCCGATGATGTGTACGCCCAGTATCTCGCCGTACTTGGGGTCGGCCACCACCTTCACGAAACCTTCGTGTGAGCCCACGATGCTGGCCTTGGAATTCGCCGAGAAGGGGAATTTGCCGATCTTCACCTCGCGGCCCGACTGCCGCGCTTGCGCCTCAGTCATGCCAACGCTGGAAATCTGCGGCTCGCAATAAGTGCAGTTCGGGATCTTGTCGCGGTCCAGTGGCCGCGCGGGTTTGCCGGCGATGTGCGCCACCGCCACCATGCCCTGCATGAAGGCCACATGCGCCAGTTGCGGGAAACCGGCGATGATGTCGCCGACCGCGTAGATGCCGGGCTCTTGTGTTTCCATCCACTCGTTGGTATGGATGAATCCACGCTCGGACTTGATGTTCGTCTTCTCCAGCCCGATGTTGGCCGTTTGCGGCGCGCGGCCGACAGCAATGAGGATTCTCTCGGCCTCAATGCGCTGCTGGTTTCCGTCCGGCGGGGTGAAGGCCACCGCAATCCCGGTATTGGCCTTCTCCACCTTTTCTACCTTCGTGCCGACGAACGATTTGATGCCGCGCTTGCTGAAGGCACGCATCAGCTCTTTTGAGATCTCCTCGTCTTCCAGCGGCACCAGGCGCGGGAGCATTTCCAGGATGGTCACATCGGCGTCGAATGACTTAAAGATGGATGCGAATTCGACCCCAACAGCGCCCGCCCCCACGACCACCAGCGATTTCGGAATCGCCTTCAGCTCGAGGATCTCGATGTTGGTCAGCACGCGATCATCGGGCGCAAGCCCGGGCAGCATCTTGGCTTCAGAGCCTGTCGCCAGGATCACGTTCCTGGCTTTGACGCTCGATGCGCCCCGCACTTCGACCGTGAATACGCCCTCCTTGCGCGGGCCGGTGAGATGGCCGTACCCCTTGACTACGGTCACTTTATTTTTGCGCATCAGGAACTCGAGGCCCCTGGTGTGCTTCAGGACGATCTTGTCCTTGCGCGCCTGAATGGTGGCCCAGTTCACCTTGAAACCGTTCGTGGCTTCAATGCCGAATTCCTTGCCGGCCTTCAGGTGATCGTAGATCTCGGCGTTGAACAGCAGCGCCTTGGTGGGAATGCAGCCGACTTGCAGGCAAGTGCCGCCCAGCCTCTCGTCTTTCTCGATCAAGCAGGCCTTCAGCCCCAGTTGTCCGGCGCGAATGGCAGCGGTGTAGCCTCCCGGCCCGGAACCGATGATGGCCACATCGTAGATGTCTTCAGCCAACGTCGTGCTCCTCGAAGCAATCCACGATTGTACGACAGGGCAGGAAATTGACGTCGCGGATCAACGCGGATTCACATCCGCGTCAATCCGCGTGCATCCGCGGCGAAAAGAAGTTCTACGCGAGAAGTTTTGCAGCGTCTTTGGCGAAATACGTAAGGATGATCGAGGCTCCGGCGCGGCGGATGGAAGTGAGCGACTCAATCATGACGCGCTCGCGATCGATCCAGTTGTTGCGGGCGGCGGCCATGATCATGGCGTACTCGCCCGAGACCTGATACGCAGCCAGCGGTGCGTCGAATCGCTCACGCGCGGCGTGGATCACGTCGAGGTAAGGCATGGCGGGCTTGACCATCACGATGTCCGCGCCTTCTTCCAGATCGAGTTCGATCTCGCGCATGGCCTCGCGCAAATTGGCGCCATCCATCTGGTAGGAGCGGCGGTCGCCGAACTGCGGGGACGAATCAGCGGCCTCGCGGAAAGGCCCATAAAACGCCGAGGCGAACTTCGCCGCATAAGAAAGGATGGGAATGTGGCTGAAGCCGGACTCGTCGAGCGCTGTGCGAATAGCGGCGACACGACCGTCCATCATGTCGGATGGGGCGATGATGTCCATGCCCGCGCGCGCCTGCGAGACTGCGGTCTTGGCCAGGATCTCGAGCGTAGCGTCGTTGGCTATCTCATATTCCCCAGCGGCCCAGGTCGCCATTTGATGAATCGCCTGCGGCAGATCCTTCTTGGTGACCGCGACCGCCTTAGTGGCGGCGCGCGCTCCCAGTGAGCGTGGGGCTGTAGTCTCCACCCCAGAACGCGCAAAACCGGCGCGTTCTGGGGACCCCGAATTTTGCCGCACGATACCGCAATGGCCGTGCGACATGTACTCGCACAGGCAAACGTCGCCGATCACCAGCAGGTCCTTGACCTCGCGCTTGATGGCGCGGGTGGCGCGCTGCACGATGCCGTCATCGGCCCACGCGCCGCTCGCGGCTTCGTCCTTTGACTCAGGCAGGCCGAACAGGATGATCGAGGACACGCCCAGCGACTTGGCCTCGCGCGCTTCCTTCACCACCTCGTCGACGGAGAGGTTGTACACGCCGGGCATGGAGCCGACTTCTTTGCGCACACCCTCGCCGGGGCAGACAAACAGCGGGTACACGAAAGACTCGGGCGTGAGGCGGGTCTCGCGTACAAAAGTGCGCATCTGCTCCGAGCGGCGGAGACGTCTCATACGGGTGGTGGGGAAAGGCATCGCTAAATTCTAGCATTTGGAAGATCGCCGGAAGATCGCCGCAATCGCCGAGATCGCCGTAATCGCCGGAATCTAACGGTCCGCTAAAATTCGATTTCGGCGGGGTAGATTACGGCGATTTCGCGCGATTCCGGCGATTACGGCGGTCTCGGCGATAATGGGCTATGTCCTCTCTGGCTCACACCAGCACCCGCGCACTGGAATTCGACTCCTTGCGGGAGATTCTGCGCGCGTATGTGCACTCGCCGCTCGGCCAATGCAAAATCGCAGAGCTTATTCCTTCCAGCGACCGCGCCTGGATCGAGCGCCAGCAGCAGCTTACCTCGGAGATTCGCGATTTTTTGCGGGTGGGCGGGCGCTTTGAGTTCTTCGGCCTGCTGGATCCGACGGCCCTGGTGGAAAAATCGCGGATTGAGGGAGTGGCGCTGCAGACGGCGGAGATCCGCGACATCATCGCGATGGCGGACCGCGCTGACGAGTGGCGCCACATCGCGCAGCAACCTCCTTCGCAGATGAAGACCGGGTTCACGGCCGTCGCGGAACTTTCTTCCACGCTGGCCGACTTCACCGAGTTCCTGCGCTTCTTCCGCAACAAGATTCTGCCGGACGGCACGCTGGACGACCATGCCTCGCCGGAGTTGGCGCAGATCCGCCACGAGATCGAGCGCCAGAAGCGATTCATCCAGGAGTCGCTGCGCGCTTATCTGCGGCGGCTAGCCGAGGGTGGCGCGGTACAGGACGAGCTCATTACCATTCGCGGCGAGCGCTTCGTGATCCCCGTCAAAGTCGAGCAGAAGCGCCGCGTGCAGGGCGTGGTGCACGGCGCGAGTTCCAGCGGCCAGACCGTCTTCGTCGAGCCGCTGGAAACCATCGAGCAGAACAACGAACTGGTGCGGATGCTGGAGGAAGAGCAGGCGGAGATCCAGCGCATCCTGCTGGAGATGACTGCGCGCATATGCCAGCAGGCGGATGCACTCCGGGACGCAAAAGAAGTCCTCGCCGAGCTGGAACTGCAATTCGCCAAAGCGAGGTTCGCCGACGACTACGATTGCACAGCGCCGATTTTTGATAGCACCGTCAGTGCGGGTGCCCAACCCTTAGCCGGGGGTGCCCCACCCTCTGGGATCATCCTCCGCCACGCACGCCATCCGGTGCTGGAGCACGCGCTGAAGGGGCGCGGCGGGACCATCGTTCCCGTCAGTATTAAGCTTGAACCGCCCAACCATCAGCTCGTCATCAGTGGCCCGAACACCGGCGGGAAGACGGTGGCCCTCAAAACCATTGGGCTGCTGGTGCTGATGGCGCAATCCGGAATCCCGATTCCGGCCGAGCGCGCCGAGCTGCCAGTATTCGATGCTGTGCTGGGAGATATCGGCGACTATCAATCAATCGAGCAGAACCTGTCGACGTTTTCGGCGCACGTTACCAACATCGATTTCATCTCCCGCAGGGGGACGGCGCAATCGCTGGTCTTGCTGGACGAACTGGGCTCCGCCACCGACCCTGCCGAGGGCGCAGCTCTGGCCGTCGCCATCGCCGAGCATTTTCGCCAGATGGGTGCGGTCAGCATCATCTCAACCCATCACACCTCGCTCAAGGTGTACGCCACCAACACGCCCGGCGTGCTGAACGCTGCGGTGGGCTTCGATGAGGGCACGCTCCAGCCCACGTACGAGCTGAAGATGGGCGTGCCCGGGGCGTCGGCAGGCATAAATATCGCGCAGCGGCTGGGGCTGAATCCGGGCATCGTGTCGGCGGCACGCGCCGCGCTCGGCAGCCAGGCGCAGGACATCGCGCGCTTTCTCGACAAACTCCACCGGGAGCTGCGCCAAGCCGAGCAGGAGCGCAGGCGGCTCGAGCAGCGCGAGCAGGAATTGGCGCGTGAGCGGCAACGCCTGGAAGCCGAAGGTATGAAGGAGCAGCGGCAGCGAGTGCGCGAAATGGAAAAGAAGCTGGAGGCGCTATTCCGTGACTTCGAGTATCACGCCCGCGAAACGGTAAACGCCATCCAGGAGCGCGCGCAGGCGCTCAAGCTTTCCAAAGACGCCGAGCGCCGCATCTCGCGCCTGCGCCGTGAGTTCAAGGAGCAGTTCGACGCTGCGGTGGTGGCCCATGTCACCGGTGCCGATCGGGGCGATCCGAACCCGCGGCCCGGCGAGGTGCAGCATGTATCGGATGGCGATACAGTCAAGCTGAAGTCGCTGGGACGGAACGCGGTGATTAAGCGGCGTGTGGATGATCACACCTTCGAAGTCGAAATGGGCGCGATGAAGATGAAGGTCGGGCGAGAGGATATCGCCGAGGTCGTGGTGCGGGCGTCAGATTCGCCGCTGCGCGCGGCTCGCGCCAGGGGAATTTCGGTCTCAGTGGCGGAGGACGCGGGCACGCCTACAGAAATCAACGTGATCGGCAAGAATGTGGACGAGGCCATGGCGCGCGTGGAGAAATTTCTCGACCGTGCCTTTCTGGCAGGAGTGGCGCGCGTCCGTATAGTGCACGGCAGCGGCATGGGTGTGCTGCGCAAAGCGTTGCGGCAGTACCTGCAGAACCACCCGCACGTGGCCTCAGTCTCCCAGCCGCCGCAGAACGAAGGCGGAGCGGGAGCTACCGTCGTGGAACTCAGAGTCTGAGGAAAACTGATTGCGGGCGAATTTTCTTCACGGTGCCCCACCCGAGCTTCCTTTGTTCGGGTGGGCGGGCAACGCGCAGCTCGCTCCGGGCATGCCGGACTGCGCGAAGTATGTGTCCATCGCGGCGCCGGCGCGGGCAATCTCTTCGGCTGGCATCAGGCGCTGGCATTCCTCGAACAACTGCCGTTCTTCCGTGCGGATGTGCTGCGATAGGGTTTCGCCAAAAATTTTCAGGCTGGTGGCATCCAGATGCCGCAGTCGTGCGCCCTCGAAGAAGCCCCGCAGAGTCGCGTGCTCGGAGCGCAGTTGAGCCACCAGCGGCTGCAGGGAATCGTATTTCTCCGCTGCCGGGAACAGCACCTTCTCCTCTGCCTCGAAGTGGAAGCGGATCTCGTCTTCCCACATGCGCACGATTTCCTCCTGCCAGGCGTTGAAGTCGGAGCGGCCTTGGGCAAAGGCGCGGTCGAGACGAACGCACATCGCCAGCGCGTGCTGGTGCTGATGGGAAAGCGGGATGAAGTTTTTGTCGCGAAGCATGCCCCATTATCCACCCACACCAGGGTGCCCCAATACGCCTTTAGGCGTTGTAGGTTTGCCACAGGGGCTGAAAGCCGCGTCGGGTATTCGCATTCTTTTCCACCGCCTGCCTGAAGGCGTGGGCTTCCACGTTTCCCCTCGGAGTACACTGCACACCAAACCATGCCCACGATCCACCGCTTTGTGGCCGAGTTGGAGCAGGAGAAGACGAATTTTTCGCCCGCCGCCGCCGCCCGAATTGTGCGGCTACTCGCCGCGCTTGGCCGGCGGGAGTTCCACGATGCAGGAGCTCTGATCCGCTTCCACGACGCGCTGTTGTTCCTTCGCGCCTACCCGCACAATGCCGCCGTGCTACGCGAGACGGAGCGTCTGCTGGATTCCTTCGTCGGACGCGTTCAGCGCCTGCGCGAGGCGGGCGGGAATATGTCTGTGTTCGATCCCGAGCAGATGTCCGGCATTGCCGGAACCACCTTACAGGATACCTGGAACTACGACGTCGTTCGCTGGCTGGCGCGACGGTTCCCTCGTAATGTCGCGATTGATTGGAGCGACTACGACCAGGAAGCCCGTCTGGCAGCAACATTGCCACGGTTCATCCCCTTGCTCTCGGACGATGCCGACGTCGAGGCAGACACTCCCTTCCGCGAATGGCTGCGGGCCGCATCCGGGCAGCGCGGCGTCTTGCTGTGGCTGCTGGAACGGTTCGAACGATTGCCGATCTCCGCAAGGCGGAAGACAGCGCTGTACAACTCGCTCGGCTTGACGGTGAAATGGGAGCTCGACAACCTGCGCGCCAGCCGCACCCGCAACTGGCGGGCGGTGCGGCGGGTGTTCTATCACCACGGCCCGCTGATCCGCCGCAGCGAGGTCTCGCTGGCGCAGGAGCTGGCTTCGCCGCTTTCGGTGCGGAAGCTCCCAGTTCGGGAGGGCGAGGCAGTGATGGACCTGATCCGCGAGGTCATGGCGGTCCGTTATCGCGAACTTTACGGCACGACTCTCGGCGATCCTTCCAGCGTAGTGGAGGCGCGCCCGGGCCGTGGGACGCAGATTTATCTCTGGGGACTGCCGGCGGAGCGGCGGCTGCCGTTGCGCGCCTATCTCGCAGGATTCACGCTGAAGAATGGCGTGCCCATCAACTATATCGAGGGCATCTCGCTGTTCGAGTGGATGGAGGTAGGCTTCAACACCTTCTACGCTTATCGGGATGGCGAGTCGGCATGGCATTATGCCCAGGCGCTGCGGTTCCTCGTACAGCTTCATGGCATCCGCTGCATTTCGGTTTATCCCTACCAGCTCGGACAAAGTAATGAAGAAGCCATCGCCTCGGGCGCGTTCTGGTTTTACCGCAAGCTGGGATTCCGTCCGGGACGGCCGGAAGTTCAGCGCCTGCTGGGACGCGAGGAAAAGAAGATGGCAGGCCGCGCCGGGTACCGCACCCCCGCGCCCACCCTGCGCAAGCTCGCTGCCGGGCACGTTTTCTACGAGCTGCCCGGAGCAGAAGTTGGCGCATGGGACCGCTTCCGCGTGCGCAACATCGGCCTGCGCGTGAACCGGTTGATGGCGACGCACTTCGAAGGTGATGCGGAGAAGATGCGGCAGACGACCAGCGCGCGGGTGGCGCGTGCTCTCGCTGTGGACACCGGCCGGCTCTCGCCGGCAGCACAAGCGGCCCTGGAGAATTTCGCCGCAATAGTGATGCTGGTCCCGGATTTTGCCCGCTGGTCAGCAGCGGAGAAGAACAGGCTCGCGGCCATCATCCGAGCCAAGGCCGGAAAGGACGAGTCGCATTACGTGCGACTAATGCAATCGCACCCCCGGCTGCGCGCGGCCGTGCTCCGGCTGGGGACGTAGCGCCGCCGTCTCGGCGGCATTCCAGCGATGCTGCGGGAAAATCCCCGCAGCCACAGGCGGCAGGATGCCGGCGCTACATCCGCTTGCCAACAATTCCATCCACAGACGACAATAGCCATTCCCCATTGTTGCGGTACAGGAGAACGCCTTCATGCCCGCCACCGGCGAGATCATTCGCTTGATGAACTACGTGGACGACATAGCCGCCACGCTGCGTCGCATCATAGCCAGCCTTCCCAGCTTGAGCGACGAGGAGAAGAAGCAACTTTCGGAGTACATGCGCAAGTCCGATCCCAACTACATTAAAGTGCTGGAAAGCATCGAGCACCCCAAGCACGGATAGCGAATGGCCAGCGTGCAAACCGTGGCCGTGATCGGGGCCGGCACCATGGGCCGCGGCATCGCACACGCCGCTGCTTTGGGCGGCTTCCGGAC
>DASQXC010000190.1:0-4460 GCA_035639935.1 Terriglobales bacterium | reverse complement strand
TAGCATTTCTTCCTGGTTTATTGCGGTCAGCCGCGAGCATAAGCGCGTCCGCACTGCCAGCAGCGGGCGCTCCTAGGGTAAAAACCAGGCCACGGATTCACACGGATGAGCACGGATCAACCGTGCCAATCCGTGGCTGCGCGGCCTGCTCCTGCACTGCAGCGGAATTCAGGTTTCAATAGAATGCTTGCCGTTTCTGGGAACGACGACAATGGCGAACGGTCAACCGAATGGCGGCGACGCGGCTCAGCAGCCCGTCTACGTCACCATCAGTGGCCTGCCATTGCGGATTGAACTGGAGTGGCCTTTCCGGCGTTCGGCCTCGGGCGCGGATTTCTATGTCCTGCATGGGGACGTACACTTGGAACCCAGCGAAGGACTGCACTGCCTGGTAGCGGTGCAGATGACTCTGACGGTGAAAGACGTGCTGCCGTCGCTCGAGCCGGAGGACGTTGCGGCGCCGGTGATCAATACATTGAGAAAATGCGCGGACCGCAAGCAGCTCGAGTTTCTCAAGTCGCCTAAGCGGGTACCGGTGCCGTTCTCGGCGCGGCAGTACAGCTTCAAGCGTCAGCAGTGGGAGTTCGCCCAAGCCAGCGATGAGCAGGTGGCGGAATTGCTTCGGCGTAAGGTGTATTGGAACAGCAGGCTGGGAATCGCGAGCGTATGGATTGCCGATCCCACCGACGCGCAATATGTGAGCAGCCCGCCATCAAGGCTGCTGGAGATGGCCTCCGGTTTGGGGAACTGGCTGCGTCTCGCGGGTGAGCACGCAAGCGCAACTCCTGAATTGCTGGCCGAGGAGCACGCGATGGAAGCGCACATGCGGGCCGCACTGGAGGCGCTCGAGAAGAAGCACGCTTTCGAGAGAGGATAGTCAAAGACCCCACCCTTGGCCAGACCGGCTCCTCGACTTCGAATGCAAAACTCCCCACCCTTGGCAAAACCAGCCAAGGGTGGGGCACCCAACACAAAAAATCCCAGCACTTTTCACCAGTGCTGGGATTTGGGACTGCGGTCAGTATCTGCTGGGATTGCTGCTGCCAGTGTTACTGCAGCTATTGGCAATCTTCTTCACTTTGGTGACGTTGAACGCCTGAGCGGCGGCGCCTGCGCCCGTAGAGCTTGCACCAGAACTGGCGCTGGAAGCGCTGCCCGAGCTGGGAGCCGTAGCGCTGGAGCTAGGGGAGATAGTGCCGCTGAGCCGAACTTCCTGCCCAACGTGCTTCTCGAGGTCCGACGTATTGCCCTGAAGCTGGTAAGTGGTACCGGACTTGTCCATCAGGGTGAAGTTACCGGCAGAACCACTCAGACAGCCCTCAATCTTGTTTTCATTCGCACCCTGGCTTGTGCCGGATGAGGTCTGGGAGCCCGGCTGTGAGCTCTGCGATCCCATCTGGCTCGAATTCTGCTCACCGCTGGGAGAACTCTGCGAATTCTGCTCACCGCTGGGAGAACTCTGCGAAGACTGCGAACTGGTCGTTTGGGCCACGACCCAAGCCGCCGAAATCAGCAGAATTACCGATAGAAGCAAAGTTTTTCTCATGGAACCTCCAATAGGTTTTTGCATCAGGCTTAGTGGCGCGCATACGGATTAGAAACATCCTGCAGGGGCAGGTTTGCCTGTTGGCTGCCGGAATCGAGAGCTGCCGGGCAGAGCAGGATTTGGAGTGGGTAATTCCGATTCGTTCGCAAGCGATCGAAGGAGAACTCGGGGAGGTTTTGAAACAGGGACTCGTTTACCTTGCGAGGCACTCAATCCGCAGTGGCGAGCGAGGATGCTTGCTGGTGCCGTCGGGCCTGGATTTCGATGTACACATTGATCAGTGAGACCGCCGCTGGGGTCACCCCGGGGATGCGGCTTGCCTGAGCGATGGTTCGCGGACGGACGCGCTCCAGCTTCTCCTTCATCTCCCGCGAGAGACCACTGACAGACGCGTAGTCGAACCAGTCTGGAATCGTGCGCTGCTCTGCTTTCTTCAGTCGCTCGATGGCGCGTTCCTGCTGCTGGAGATAGCCAGCGTATTTGATCTCGGTTTCGACGGACTTGAGCTCGTTGCGGATCGTCGAACTTATCACCCCCGAGGACGCGGAGGGCACCGAGTGATCTGGATCAAAAACGGCCGGCATCCGCTCGCGCAATACGGGGACGAGGTCCTCGATGGTGACCTCGGGGCGCTTGAGGAGTTGGGCGTAGCTCGCACCCGCGGCGTTGCCGATCCTTTCCGCCAGCGCGCTGGGCAGCCCGTTCACCCTGGTGTTCTCCAGGAATTCACTTAGTGCTTGCATGCGCTGCTGCTTGGCCAGGTAGTCTGCCCAGGCTTGATCGCTGATCAGGCCGACGCGGCGCCCATACGGGGTGAGGCGGCGGTCAGCATTGTCGATGCGCAGGTGAAGGCGGAACTCGGCGCGCGAGGTGAACATGCGATAAGGCTCGCTGGTGCCTTTGGAGATGAGATCGTCGATCAGAATTGCGGTGTAGGCTTCAGTGCGGTCGAGGATAAGCGGCGGCTCGCCCTTCACCTTCAGCGCCGCATTAATGCCCGCCATAATCCCCTGGCAAGCCGCTTCCTCGTAGCCGGAAGTGCCGTTGATCTGCCCCGCCAGGAACAAGCCCTCGATCTTCTTGGTCTCGAGCGTCCGTTCGAGTTCCGTGGGGTCGATGGAATCGTACTCGATAGCGTAGCCGGGGCGCAGCATCTCTGCTTTCTCAAGGCCGGGAATCGAAGCCACCATCGCAAGCTGCACGTCAATGGGCATGGAGGTGGACATGCCATTGACGTACGTCTCGTAGGTGTTCAAGCCCTCTGGCTCAAGAAAAATCTGGTGCTTCTCGTGGTGAGGGAACTTGACGATCTTGTCCTCGATGGAGGGGCAATACCGTGGCCCGATGGATTTGATCTGGCCGGAATACATGGGTGAGCGGTGGACGTTCTCGCGGATGATGCGGTGCGTTTCCGGGGTGGTGAAGGCGATGTGGCACGCGATCTGGTCATCGGCATGGGCGACACGTCGGGTGCGAAAACTGAAAGGCGTCGGGTCGGGATCGCCGGGCTGGGGCTCGAAACGCGACCAGTCAATGGTGCGGGCGTCCAGGCGCGGCGGTGTGCCGGTCTTCAGGCGGCATCCACGCAGACCCAGCCGCTTGAGCGCCTCGCCCAATAGCACCGACGGCGGCTCGCCAGAGCGCCCTGCCGGATAAGTCTGCTCTCCACAGTGGATCAGCCCATTAAGAAACGTGCCGGTGGTGATCACCACAGCCTCAGCGCGAACCGTGCGGCCGTCGCGGAGCATAATGCCGCGCGCTCGCCTGCGCGCGCAGGATGCAGGAGGCATGGGGCAGGACGCAGGCAATCCTTCAACGGTCCCTGCCAGCTGCATCCTGACTCCTGCTTCCTCGATAATCAAATCGGCGACCTCCGCCTGCTTGATACGCAGACTGGCCTGCGACTCAAGCACGGAACGCATGTGAATCTTGTATTGCTGCTTGTCGCATTGGGCGCGGGGCGACCAGACGGCAGGGCCGCGCGAGGTATTGAGGAGACGGAACTGAATGCCGACATGATCGGTCACTTCGCCTTGAATGCCGCCGAGGGCGTCCACTTCGCGGACCAAGTGCCCCTTGGCGATGCCGCCGACAGCGGGATTGCAGGACATCTGCGCGATCAGGTCAAGATTCAGCGTGTAGAGAGCGGTCCGCAGACCCATACGCGCCGCCGCCATGGCCGCCTCGCAACCGGCGTGTCCAGCACCGATCACAACCACATCGTACTGTTCGGAAAAATTAGGCAATCAGCAGTCAGCCCTTCAGCACGGGAATTGAATCTCCGCGCCACGAACGTGCATTGCGCCCATTTTAACAAGTAGAGACGCAGCATGCTGCGTCTCTAGCCTCAAGACGAAGCGCTAAAGCGCTAATACGCCACGTAGGGACCTGGTCCGGCTGGCGTGTTCTGGCCGACAATGGCTGTGAAGACGGTTCGTCCGAAGAAGAAGGGCAATCCCCAATCAAAGATGCCGGGGTTCGGTCCCGCTAGCTGGCTAAAGGCGCGGTTTGATGAATTGAAGAGTGTCTGCGCGTTCGTCACACTGAAGTTCACCGTGCTCGGCCCGCTTCTGGCTTGATTCGTGGCCGTGAACGACCGGGTGGAAGGCGAGGTGGGGCAATAGAAATCGGTAGCGCTGCCGGAGCAAGACGGCATCCCGGTATCTGTCTGGTTGAGAAAAAAGATCCCGTTGGAGCCGCTGTCAATAAAGCTGCCGGGGTGCGCAGTGCCATTGAACGTCGTGGTGATGCTTCCATGCGAATCCACATCCAGGATGGTGGCATTGCCAAGCGCGTTGTTCGACTGCGTACCAATGCCGAAGATCAGCGAACCGCTGGCACTTGGCGCTCCGGGGGCGATGGCGGGCAACTGCACCAGCACGCCATTATTGTCGGGGGGCGGGAAGAGCCACAC
>DASQXC010000189.1:0-3019 GCA_035639935.1 Terriglobales bacterium | reverse complement strand
GCGGCGGAAATGTGCAGCAATTCGTGGCCAACCTGCTCTACCCGCTGGGCTTCATTGCCGTCATCATCGGACGCGCCCAACTGTTCACCGAGAACACGCTGTATCCGGTAGTGCTGGTGCTCGATGAACGAAAACACCTGTTGAATACCCTGCGCTTGTGGGGAACCGTTTTTGCGGCTAATAATTTGGGCGCCTTAGGATTCGCTGCGCTCGCGGTGCTCAGCGGTGCACTGCGGCCAGAATATATGCGTACATTGGTGGAAATGGGTGTGGATGCCGCGCCGGGCGGTTTTCCTCACGTGTTCTGGTCGGGCGTCATCGGGGGATGGCTGATCGCGCTGGTTGCCTGGATGGTCACCGCCACCCACTACACCATCGGACAAGTAGTGATTGTTTACCTGCTCACCTATTTGGTGGGGCTGGGGAATTTTGCGCACTGTATCGCTACCAGCGGCGAACTTCTCTCTGCCGTACTCGCCGGCAGCATTTCCGCCGGCGGCTACCTGCAGTGGCTGTTGCCGGCCACTTTGGGCAACATCGCCGGCGGGGTGATAATAGTCAGCCTTCTGAATTACGGCCAAGTCGTGGCCGGCCAGGAGGGCTGAAGGAGGCGCTATGAAAATACGCAAACAGTACCTGGGGTGGATGGCAGCGGCGGGAACAGGCGCCGCGGTGGGAACGGTGGTGGCGGGAACCGCCGCCGCGTTGGGAGTGGCGTTGGTCAGCCGTGAGCTGCTCCGCAGGGTACGGAGCACGGATCTGAAAGGCAAAGTCGTGATGATCACTGGCGGATCGAAGGGATTGGGGTTTGCCATGGCGCAGCAGTTCGCCCGCCGTGGGGGGCGAATCGTCATCTGTGCTCGCAATCCGGAGCCGCTGGAGCAGGCGCGCCGTGAACTCGAGCAGCAGGGAGTGGAGGTGCTGGCTGAACAGTGTGATGTCACCGACCCGCGCCAAGTCGAGCGCCTGGTGGCCGAAGCGAACCGTAGGTTCGGTCGGGTAGACGTGCTGGTGAACAATGCCGGCATCATCACCGTGGGGCCATTGGAAACGCAGAGGCGCGAAGACTTCGAGGAAGCTATGAACGTCATGTTCTGGGGCGCGGTGAATCCCGCGCTGGCTGTGCTTCCGCAGATGCTGGAGCGTGGCCGCGGTCACATTGTCAACATCACTTCGATCGGCGGCCGCGTGAGCGTCCCTCACTTACTGCCATATAACTGTGCCAAGTTCGCGCTGGTCGGCTTCTCTGAAGGGCTGCGCGCCGAGCTTGCGAAGGACGGCATCCGCGTGACCACGGTGGTGCCCGGACTGATGCGCACCGGCTCTCATCTGAACGCATTGTTCAAAGGACAGCACCGCGCCGAGTACACCTGGTTCAGCCTGAGTGCCACTTCTCCACTCACTTCCATGAGCGCACGCCGCGCGGCCGCTGCCGTCGTACGCGCGGTGGCGCGCGGTGACAGCGACGTCGTATTGACTCCGCAGGCGAAGCTGCTGGCACTGGTCCACGGCCTCTTCCCGGGGCTGACGGCGGAAGTACTGGCTCTGGCCAACCGCCTGCTGCCGACGGCCGCCGGTGCAGGAGCAGAGCGCCACACCGGCAAACAGAGCCGGACGCGGGTGACCGACTCCTTCCTCACGGCTCTGGGCCGCGCACCAGCGCAAAAATTGCACCAGGTCGGATAACGGGCCAACAACTTGTACAACTGGTTTGGCATCGTACGGGACTGGCAGGGAGGGAACTGAGATGGCAAGCCAGTCGAAGACTACAACCGACCATGAAGAGATCCGGCGCTGGGTAGAAGAGCGCGGCGGCTCGCCTGCGACGGTCAAGCGCACGAGTGCAGGTGGCGCACCCGGCATCCTGCGCATCGATTTTCCCGGGTACAGCGGAGAAGGAACCCTCGAACACATCGGGTGGGACGAATGGTTCCGCAAATTCGACGAAAACAACCTGGCCTTTCTTTATCAGGAGGAGACCAGCGGCGGCGAACGCAGCAACTTTAATAAGATCATCGGGCGTGATACTGCGGAGACTCGCACCGAAGGCATCAACACCAGCCGGCACCATCCGGCACGAACAACGGCGGGCCGGAGTCCAAGGGCCGGCAGTTCGCGAGCTGCAACCGCAGCCCGCGGAACCCGTACGCGCGCGGTTGCTTCGGGAAAATCCTCCTCGCGCAGTAGCAAGGGAAGGACCACCGCGAAAAAGGTTGGCGCAAGATCGCGTCATGGGCGCCAGTCGGGGAAGAGGGCGGCTTAAGCGTAGTGTTGCGGCGAGACCAGACTGAGATACCGGTTCCGCCGGACCAACCGCACACGCCCCCGGTAGACGATCCACCGGAGAACCCCGATGTGCAACCTAATTCACCGGTGCGCGAACCGGACCCGGAAGAACCGAGGCGGTTAAATCCGGCTCTACACAGAGCTTCGCCATAGAGGCACGGAGTCATAGAAGATTTGAATTCTTCAGCTCAGTGCCTCCGTGTTTCGGTGGCACACCAGTAGCTTGGATCCGCAACAGTCGGCCATGCTTCAGCAGAAAACGGTCCCCATGCCAAGTCACTGTTCGACCGGAATGTGCGGCGATCCATGTCGCCAAAGCCTGGAGGTCGCGCAGAGGAAGCAGCCATAAATTGCGGAGCACACCTTGATCTTTGCAAACACCTAGCGAAGTTACCAGTAACCCCGCAATCCTGGAAGCGTAGGCCAACGCAAAGAGTGCCCAAGCCCAGCCTGCACCCGCGGCTGCGATTAGCGCCACCGCCCACTGCACTCCAAAGACCAGTACCAGCCCGGAATAGCCGCGGGGACTAGCATCGCGGACCGTGCACGCCCAGCGAAGCTGGTGCTGCCAGAAATCGCGGAGCGAGTAGTCAGGCAGGGTAGTGTCCACCACCAGATTGGAAACAACAACGCTGTACCCACGCTGGACAATCATGGATGCTAGCCGGGAGTCGTCCGCAAGGTAGTCGGCCAGCGCCTCGAACCCACCCACTTGCTCCAGCACCCGCCGTGG
>DASQXC010000188.1:0-7066 GCA_035639935.1 Terriglobales bacterium | reverse complement strand
GTGCTTGTGCTCGCCGTGGTGCCGCAGGCTGTGGGGCAACCGTCGCCGAAGGAGCAGTCAGCGGGGGCGGCATCCAACCAGGCGCCGCCGCGTTCACAATCAGACGACAAGGCCGTGCCGCGCGGGCCGGGAGATAGCTCCAGTCGGGACACGAAGACTGAGATCGACTCCGAGGCGCCGGATGACAGCGCGAGCGAATTCCATCCCTGGGACCCACACAAGGCGCAGAAGGATGTTGAAGTCGGCGACTTTTACTTCAAGCGCCAGAACTATCACGCGGCACTCAGCCGCTATTGTGAGGCGTTGCAATACAAGCCGAACGACGCGGCTGCCACCTTCCGAATCGCAGAAACGCTTGACAAATCCGGGGATCTGGCTGGAGCCCAGAGCTATTACCAGGCGTACTTGAAGATCCTTCCCAGCGGTCCCTTCGCCGCGCAGACCGGGAAGGCGTTGGAGCGGATCAAGATGCAGGCGGAGCGTCCGGAGAAGCATCTGGCGCAGCAGGAGGGCTGCGAGCCGCCGGGAAAAGCTGCCAAATTCAGCCCGGAGCCACTGAATCCCGATCGCCCGGCGCTGACGCGGAGGCCTACTTCTCCAGCTTCAGGAAAGTCCCAGTAGAAGCGTCCAGTGCCACGCGCAGCTTGGCATCCCGTTCCGACGTGCCGTAGATAACCTGCCAGACCAGTTGGTTTGAGCTGGGGTTCCAGAGCAACACATACTTGATCGGGTGCTGCCGATCGGCGTCGACGAGCTTCTTGCCGCCGTGCGTCTGCGCTACTTCAAAGGCCTTGTCGCTGTCGCTCTTGAGAAAGGCGAAGTCAAAAGGCTGGGTCCAAGTGTTGGAGGGATTAAAGCTGTCCTCAGTCCCCGGACTGATGCCGCGCTCGGGGGCATCCGGGCCTGAGATGCCAGACCACAGATAGGGCTTTAACGCGTGCTTGCTGGCAGAAGCGAAGTAACCGCGCCACACTGCGCATTTGCCGTCCGTCCCCGGCGCTTGCTTAACCGGCTCTGATTCTAAGCGAAACGGTTTCGAATCCGGGGCCCAACTCCGCGCCGTGACGTACAGTTTCTGGAAGGCGACGCGGCCGGTCAGCAGTTCCGGCGATTCTGTACCAGATGCTTTCTCGGCAGGCTGAGGATTGGAAGAGCAGCCGGTCAGCACAGCGCTGATCGCGATTGCCACAAAGTATCGCTTCATGGATGCTTCACCTCGCCGGCCGCATATAATTTACGCTCCAGAAGAGACGCAACATGCTGCGTCTCTACAGCGATTGTAAGCGGAGGAGCAGTGTGCGGTGAACAGCTACCTGCAGCGCATGCAAGACGCTATTGCCGATGCCACTCGCGGCATGGATGATGGGCAATTGGCGCGCCGCCGGGAGGGGAAGTGGTCGGTGGCAGAGATACTCGAGCACCTGGACATTACGTACAAGACCACTGTCCCACACCTGCAGAAGTGCCTTGACAACGGCAAACCGACCGAGGGCCGGCCGAGCTTCGCGCAGCGGCTGGCCGTGGGCATTGTCGTTCAACTCGGGTACATGCCCTCTGGACGCAAATCACCTGAGTTTGCGCTGCCTAAGGGTCGTCCGGCGGAGGAAGTTCTGCGCAATATTACGATGCACATAGCGGAGATGGACAAGGTGCTGGCGGAATGCGAGCGCCGTTTCGGCGCGCGCCGCAAACTGGCAAACCACTTTATCCTCGGCCCGCTGAACGCGCACCAGTGGCGAAAGTTCCACTGGGTCCACACGCGGCACCATCTCAAACAGATTGCACGGCTAAGAAAGTTTGACACCGCTTGAAAGGAGATGTAGCCGAATTGAACGGACGACAGGGAGATTGGCGCCTCTTACGCCCGCTTCGCGGGCTTTTGTGATGGTTTTCAAATTTTTTTCCCACGGCTTGCGCGTGCGCTACGATCTGCCGCGCGCTTCGCGCGCTAATTGCGAGCAAGTTTATTCGGATACTGAAGTCGGCATCCCGGCCTTGCGTGCCTGCTCCACCATTTCTTGGAGTTGGGCCTTGGCGTCCTCGATCTGTTTCTGCTTCTCGGCGATGTTGGTACGGAACGTAGCGTCTTCCTCCGCCCACGCCCTTTCGTTGCGCAACTTTGACCCGGCGTCCGCGTAATAATTAGTGATTTGCAGTCGGTATTCCCGCTGGAGAACGTCGAGTTCGTGCTCGAGGTCGGAGATCTTTTTCTTCTGCTCGGAGAACTGGTCGCGCCATGCCTGCTCGTCTAGCGGCTTCTTCTCTTCCGATTTGTTTTCCTTCTGGACGTGTTTTTCATTCTCGTCCTGAGGCTTGGCGGCGGGCTTCTCGTCGGTGCTTCCTTCCGCGATCGGTCCCACCACGCTGATGGAAGCTGAGGTCGGAAGATTGTCGTTGGTGTAGACCTTCGTGGCCGGCTTGCGCTTTTGCTTGCGGATGGCGCGCACCTGGTCGCCCAGGGATTCTGATTGCGCCGTAACTTCTATAGCGCAGGTCAGCAATACGGCACTCAGTGTCAGCATGAACCCGATGCGTTTCATGGCACACCCGTTATAGGGATGCACACATCCCTTGTTTACGAAGCATATTTCCCAAGCGCGGAGCGGGCAACATTACCTTGGTCCAAGGCGAGGAGGTAGCCAGTATCGCCCGTTCATCGGTAGAAGCCAAGGTACCAGCGGATGACGGTGTTGCCGAAGAAGGCGGCCAAAAGGGCCATGCTCCCGAGAAACACGCCGAATGGCATTTCGTAATAGCGATAGACCATCATGGCGGACTTCCATGCGCGTTTGCGCGCAGCCGCTGCCGGTTCATGCAGCCGTACGATGCGCCGGCGCATCCTCTTCAACCACACCGCCAGCACGGCTGACAATCCGAAAATTGACCCCACCAGCGACGCCGTGAAAATGGTGAGGATGGTGAGCTTCACACCCAGGAACGACCCCACCATGCCCATCAGCTTCACGTCACCGAAGCCCATGCCCTCCACGCCGCGGGCACGCCGGTAGATCTCTCCCGCGCCGTAAATGAAAGAAGCACCCACGGCCGCGCCCAGACCCGAGTCCGCCAGCGACAGCAGGCGCCAGGATACATCCGAGGAAACAGGCAGGCTCACCCAGGCTGCCAGCAGACGGCTGCCGAGGTCCTGTACCGGTACCAGCAAGCTAGACCCGAGGCCGATCGCGAGTCCGGGGAGTGTGAGTGCGTCGGGCAGCAGCCTGTGCTCGGCATCGGTCACGATCAGGCCGAGCAACAGAAAAGCGAAGGCGCAGAACTTGAACGTCACAACCGTCCAGTCAAAAGCGGCGTAGCAGGCCACGGACAGCAGGCCAGTCGTCAATTCGACCACGAGATAACGCGGTGAGATACGGGTTCGGCACGCGCGGCAACAGCCACGCAGCACCAGCCAACTCACGACCGGAACATTGTCGTACCAGGCGATCCGAGCCCCACACGTCGTACAAGCTGAACCCGGTCGCACGACCGACATCCCGCGCGGCAGCCGGTAAATGCACACGTTCAGAAAGCTTCCGAGCACGAGCCCAGAAATAAAGAACGCCACCGCGAACAAGGGATCGAAAGGCATGGACAGGCTTGATTATAAGTGCGTAAAGGCCGACCGCTTCGTTACCACGGTGGGACATCCTGGGTTGATGCCGCGGAGCTTTACATGGCGGTGCGGATCATGGCGGTGATTTTGGGCACCGGTCGCATTAAACACTGAGAGCCGGAGACGCTCTGGTGAAATGTCCCCGGCTCTGGTGGGCTGGCGATGTGAGACGGTTTTATCTCCTTCTTTTCAGCACTGGAGCGTTCGAGTCTCCATCGGATTGCGGCGGCTCCTGCGACGAGTCGTTATATTCGGCGATGCGGTTGGACCGGCTACGCTGAACTTCAGAAGCTGGCGTGACGGTGAGAGGGCTCTGCAGCGTGAAGCTGAGCAGCGCCTCGGAAGGCACATGGATGCTCGGAGCTTTGCTCGCGGCTTGCACCCCGCCACCTGCGCCGGCGCCGATGATGCCGCCGATGGCCGCTCCCTTGCCGCCGCCCGCAATGGCGCCGATGATGGAGCCCACGGCTGCGCCAGTACCCACTTTCGCCGCGGTATTTCTGCCGCGCGATGAGCCCTCACGCGAGTACTGATTGGTATGCAGTGAGTAACGGCGTCCGTTTATGGACAGAGACGTCAACTCCAGCGCGATTTCGGGTTTGCCGGCGAAATGTCCCGCCGACTTCAATTCCGCCACTCGACCTTCGATGTCTGCGCCTTGGGGTACGATCACCTTGTCGTCAATCGTGACGGGTGTGTCCAGCGTCGCATGGAAACGGTCGCCGGGCTGATTGACCCCCGAATCGATGGTATCGATCATGCGGACCTGCAGCACGGTACCATCGGCAATCGTCACCGGTTTGGGCGGTGCCGGGGGCACCATTGCCGTGCTTGCAGGAGCGCTAGAGTACGTTGCAGGGGCACGCGCAGGAGTGCTGCTCGGAGCGCTTACGGAGCGATTACTGTACACGCGTGGACTCGTGCGACGGGTACGGACTGACGCTCTTGACGGCTCTGGCTCTGGTTGCGGCTCTGGCTCCGGCGCCGCCTGGGCCGTTGCCGGGGTCACCTGGAGATTGTTCACCACGGTTTTTACGCCTTCCACTTGTGCAGCGTCATTTGCGGCAGCTTGTCGTTCCATATCATTGCTCACGGTGCCGGCCAGGGTGACAATGCCGTTGCTGGAAGTCACAGTAATTTGCTTCGTGGGAATATTGCTGTCGGCGTTGATCTTGCCTTGGACTTCGCCGGCAATCTGGGCGTCGTTGCGCGCCCGCGAACAACCAGCCAGCACACCCAGCGCCAGCACCGCCGCCACGGTAACCACGTAGCACGAACGTCTCGCGTTCATAATCGCTCCTGTCAATTTCGATCTTGAGTGTCTATCAAGTTTAGATGCAGAATTGCTCCTGCCGAATACCTCACCGGAAAATTCTTCGGCCTTTCGGTCCTAAAAATAATAAACCCCGGTCTTTCTCCTTAGTTGCTGTCGCCAACGACGTGCTGCTGGGCTTGCGAGTGGCAGAGGCTTGGGGCTCCCGTCTTGCTACACTTTGCACATGTGCGACTTCAGCGGGTTCATTCTGGCTGGCGGGCACAGCACCCGGATGGGAATGGACAAGGCTTTTCTTGAGCTCGAGGGCCGCACGCTGCTGGCGCGAGCCCTGGACCTGCTGCACGCTCTTACACCGGAGGTCTGGATCGTCGGGCGTGCGGCCAAGTATGCGCCCTACGGCCGCGTTATTGAGGACGTTTTCGCCGACTGCGGACCGCTGGCCGGTATTCATGCTGCGCTGTCTTCCTCGACGACGGAATTGAATCTGATCGTCGCAGTTGACCTGCCCTTCGTAACCGAATCGTTGCTGCGATTCATCATCGAGCAGGCCCGTGCCTGCGATGCAGTAGCAACGGTGCCGCGTATCGCCGGAGGATTTCAGCCCCTCTGCGCAGTCTACCGCCGCGCCTTCGCCGCTTTAGCCGCTGCCGCTCTGGAATCCGGCAATAACAAGATAGACGCCCTGTACACTAAAACGACTACTCGCATCCTCGAGCAGGCGGAATTGAGCCGGTTTGCCTTCGCCGCAGAGATGTTTGAAAATCTAAATACTCCAGCGGACCTTCACAGGGCCAGCGGCAGAGCATGAGAAATCTGCATACAAGCCATCCCGGCGCGGTCAAGCCCTATATCGAATTCAAGGATGTTTGCAAGGCTTTCGGCGAGAACCGGGTGCTCGATCATGTGAGTTTCGATGTCTTGCCGGGGGAAACGGTGTGCATCCTGGGGCGAAGTGGTGTGGGCAAGTCGGTTTCACTGCACACCATCATGGGATTCCTCAAGCCTGATTCTGGGCGTGTGATTGTTGCCTATGAAGACATCACGGATTATCCCGAGCCCGAGCTGGAGCGCATCCGCAAAAAGGTGACCATGGTTTTCCAGAATGGCGCCCTGTTCGACTCGCTCACCGTGGGGGAGAACGTTGCTTTCCCGCTGCGCGAGCGGCGCGACTTGGACGAGGTGCAGATCTACCAGGTAGTTGACGGGCTGCTGGACATGGTGGGGGTGCGCAGCATGCGCGACCTATTTCCTTCCGAGCTTTCCACGGGAATGAAGCGCTCGGTGGCTATCGCACGCGCCCTGGCCGCACAACCGGAGTGCATTTTGTACGACGAACCAACCACGCAGGTAGATCCGTTAATGGCTCACCTGCTCGGAGATTTAATCAAGAAGCTCAAGCATCAGTTGAAGCTGACCAGCATTGTGGTCACGCATGACATGCGCCTGGCCAAAAAGCTCGCCGACCGCGTGGTCTTCCTTCACGAAGGCCGCGCCATCTTCTTCGGACCTCATCCAGCCATGGAGCGCAGTCAGGAGGAAATCGTACAGCAGTTCCTCACGCTGGACAAGCTCATCCTCCCCGGCCAGGAGCCGCCGCAGATCGGGTGATCGGGTCATCGGGAGATTAACCGAAGATGTCTGTACAGGAACAGCTTCGAGGACGTAAGAAGCAGTTTGCGTTACGAATCATCCGGCACTTGCCGCATCACAGCGCACAGCGCGTTCAAATTCCTCTGCACCGCCCAGATCACCCGATGACCCGATATCCCAATGACCCCGATGTCCCGATCACCCGATGACCCGATTCTCAAAATCCTTCCGAGATTAGTCGCTCGAGCGTAACAGCCTGCGCAGACCGCTCGAGCAGCATCTTCTCGACATATTTGGCGATGATGTCCACCTCGATGTTCATGGGATGGCCAGGCTTGAACTGTTTCAGGTTGGTCATTTCGTAGGTGTGAGGAATAACGGCGATGGTCGCATGCGTTCCTTCCACCTTCGCGACTGTCAAGCTGATGCCCTCAACCGCGAGCGAGCCTTTAGAGACCACGTACTTCGCAAGTTCGGCCGGAATATCGATTCGTAGCAAGTAGTCGTCTTTGCCTTTGATCTTTTCCAGGCTGCGGAAGCGCGCCACACCGTCCACGTGTCCCTGCACGATGTGCCCGCCCATCCGGCCG
>DASQXC010000187.1:0-6553 GCA_035639935.1 Terriglobales bacterium | reverse complement strand
ACGAGTACGCCATCTCTGTACCTTGCGAGGTGCAAACCGCTGGCGGCAACATCTCGCGGCTGGTCGCTAATTTTCCCAACTTCCATTTTGCGGAGTGTGATGGCACCGACCCAATCGAGAGCTATGCAGCGATTACCCGCGCTGTAGCGCACATCCGCGCCGGCAAAGGGCCGGGGTTCGTGCACGGACACGTCACCCGGCCCTACTCGCACTCACTCTCAGACGACGAGCGACTTTACCGTCCCGAATCCGAGCGACAGGAAGAGGCCAAACGTGATCCCATCACGCGCCTGCAGATGTTCCTGATCCGAGAGGGCATCCTCGAGGAAAAGGGAATTAATGCCCTGGAGAAGCAGGTGGCAGAAGAGGTGCAGGAGGCGAGCGATCGCGCGCTGGCAGCGCCGTTGCCCGGCAAAGATTCCATCCTACGATTCATCTATTCGCCCGATATCGATCCTACATCGCCCAAATTCGAGGTGCCGCCCGCTCCGGCGGCTTCATCCGCAACGCCCGCAGTGGCCGCCGAAAGGACTATGGCAGACCTCATCAACGCCTGCCTGAAGGACGAGATGCGGCGCGATCCCCGCATCGTGGTATTTGGTGAGGACGTTGCCGACTGCAGCCGCGAGCAGTATTTGAAGGAGAAGCTGGTCAAAGGCAAGGGAGGCGTTTTCAAGCTCACAGCCGGCCTGCAGATGGAGTTCGGCCCGGACCGCGTGTTCAATACTCCGCTGGCTGAAGCCAGCATCGTCGGACGCGCTGTCGGAATGGCTACCCGCGGGCTCAAGCCGGTGGCCGAAATCCAGTTCTTCGACTACATCTGGCCGGCGATGCACCAGTTGCGCAACGAACTGCCGCTCATCCGCTGGCGCTCGTTCAATGGCTTCTCTTGTCCGGCCGTGATCCGCGTGGCCATCGGGGGATACCTTACCGGCGGCGCCATCTACCATTCGCAGTGTGGCGAAAGCATCTTCACCCACATTCCCGGCCTCCGCGTGGTCTTTCCCTCGAATGCGCTAGATGCTAACGGACTACTGCGAACCGCCATCCGCTGCGACGATCCGGTGATGTTCCTGGAGCACAAGCGCCTGTATCGTGAGACCTATGGCCGCGCACGGTATCCGGGTCCCGAGCACATGATCCCGTTCGGCAAGGCGCGAGTGGTGCGCGAAGGCAGCGATCTATCGGTGATCAGTTACGGCGCAGTGGTGCCGCGCGCCTTGCAGGCGGCACAGCGCGCGGAGCGCGAACAGCACCTCAACGTGGAGATTCTCGACCTGCGCACGCTGAGTCCTTACGATTGGGAGGCGATTGCCAACTCTGTGCGCAAGACCAACCGGGTGATCGTGGCCTACGAGGACGTGCTGAGATGGGGATACGGGGCCGAGATTGCCGCCCGCATCGCCGACGAACTATTCGAAGACCTCGATGCGCCCGTGCGCCGGGTAGCTGCCATGGACACCTTCTGCGCTTACCAGCCTGTGCTGGAAGACGAAATTCTTCCTCAAGCGGACGACCTTTACGAGGCGATGCTGAAGCTAGCCGGCTTCTGAAACGGGTGCTGCCGCCGCCCCCCATACATCCCTAGGAGCCGCTGTTTCCGGCTAAGCCCAACTCCGCCGCGATGCCCTTCATGGCCCCGATGCAGAAGGCGATGTGCTCGTCGAGGTCCACGCCCAACTCCTGCGCGCCCTCAATGATGTCCTCGCGGCTGACGCTGCGGGCGAAGGCTTTGTCCTTCATCTTTCTGCGGATCGATTTGGCGTCCACCTCGGCCAGCGATTTGCCTGGCTTGACCAACGCCGTGGCAGTGATCAGGCCCGCTAATTCGTCGCAAGCAAAAAGCGCTTTCTCCATCCTGCTGACGCGCGGAACGCCCGAATATTCCGCGTGCGAGAGGATGGCGCGCCGGATAGGCTGGGGCCACCCGCGCTCTTCAAGAATCCTGTTGCCGACTAAGGGATGCTCCTCAGGAGTGGGATGCTTCTCGTAATCAAAATCGTGGATCAGTCCGGTGACACCCCAGGTCTCCTCGTCTTCGCCGAACTTGCGGGCATAAGCGCGCATGCAAGCTTCGACGGCGAGTGCATGCTTGCGAAGGTTCTCCGACGCGGTGAACTCAGTTAGTAAACTCCACGCGGCCTGGCGGTCATACATAGATGTCGCCATTTTTCCGAGCTATCAGTGACTA
Source organism: Terriglobales bacterium (assembly GCA_035639935.1). Classification (GTDB taxonomy): domain Bacteria; phylum Acidobacteriota; class Terriglobia; order Terriglobales; family Acidobacteriaceae; genus JAHFUA01. The sequence goes on along the minus strand of DASQXC010000187.1, from coordinate 4,362 downwards.
CTTTATCGGATTGAAAAGTAACTTACTCGTGTATGGTGCAAAATTTCCTTGACTTCCACAGCGGTACTCCCCCACATTACGCATCAGGTGTTGCACCCATTTTTGTTCAATTGTACTTGACGAAATGGGGCGCCCTGAAAGGCGACGTGCCCGGCTCTGGCATCTCGCGCCCGATCTTTAAATGGCTACGACCCTGGCCCCTGTTGACTCTCGTGAGGTACTCCGCTGCGACCGTTGTCACCTAGTCCAATTCCGGACCACCAACAATCTTTGCAGGAAATGCCGTACTTCGCTGGACATTGAGGAACCGCCACCGGTTCTGGCGGTGCCCGCGCCTGTGGCTGAGCCCAGCAATGGAAACGGCCATGCTCACCTGCAGATCGCGTTCGCTATCCGTACCCTGCGCCAGCGAACTGGGCTCAGTCAGCGGCAACTGGCGCTGCGGATGCAGGTGCCGCGCACTTACGTCTCCAAGATCGAGAACGAAAAGGCCACGCCGACGCTCTCGTCGCTGGAGCGCTTAGCGCGCGCGCTGGAGGTCAGTGTCCCCGACTTGCTCAGCGGTGGTGACCGCGCCCGTCAGGACGAGATTCGCGAACTGATGAAGGACGAATTTGTGGGGCAACTGGTACCCTTCCTTGCCGGCCTCGATGCCATGCAAAAGGCCAGCATTCTGGGCCAGGTGCGCGACCTGACTCTACGTCCGCGTCGGCACGCGTAGAGGCGGTCGCCTCGATACGCCACGACCGCTGAGCGCGAAAGTGCGTTCATGCGCCGTGGACTTGCCTTCCGGCCGGGAAGCCTCGGTCTGCGCAAGGCTGCGCTGAGAGCGAGCTTGCCCTGTCCGGTGGCCGGGCCAATTTAGCGGCTTTGTCCGCCAACAAGGGCGACAGCTTTCATTGCGCGGAAACCAGAGCTATGCTACTTATGGTTTCCGAGGTTGCCTTGACATCCGTTCCCGCCGGATTGGATCGCAAAGAGTCTGAGGTCTATCGCAAGCTTGATTCCAAGCGGCTTCCCTGTCATATCGCCATCATTATGGATGGCAACGGACGCTGGGCGCGGCAGCGGCACCTGCCGCGTATTGCCGGACACCGTGCCGGGGTTGAGGCGGTGCGCTCCACCGTAGAAACCGCCGCCCGAATCCACCTGTCGGCGCTTACGCTCTATGCCTTTTCTTCGGAGAACTGGAAGAAGCGCCCGCAGAGCGAAGTGGATTTCCTCATGCGCCTGCTGTGCCGCTATTTGAAGGCGGAGGTCCCCACGCTCAACAAGAACAACATCCGCCTGGAGTACATCGGCCGCCGTCACGAGCTGCCGGAGGCGGTGCAGGAGCGAATGCAATGGGCCCAGCAGGCCACCGCAAAAAACAGTGGCATGGTGCTGACGCTGGCCCTCAACTATGGCGGGCGCATGGAACTGGTGGACGCCTTCAGCGCTATCGTTCATGCAGCCGCGAATAACGGCGGGCTGGAGCACCTCAAGATCGATGAAGAGCTAATCGACCGACATCTCTATACCCGTCATCTTCCCGACCCTGACTTGGTGATCCGCACCTCAGGGGAGATGCGGCTCTCGAATTTCTTGCTGTGGCAGGTGGCCTACGCCGAAATCTATGTCACCCCCACCCACTGGCCTGACTTCCGCGGACATCACCTGCTGGATGCGATCGCCGAGTACCAGACGCGCGAGCGGCGCTACGGCGGCCTGGGCGATGGGCAGGCCTCACATGAATAGTCTGCCGTTGTTTCGAGTGGCGTTGTGCCAGTTCTCGAAGGTTTGCGCACGGCTTCAGCCGCGCCGAGCGATGCTTCTATTCTTTGTCATCCCGAGCAGCGCGAGGAAGCGCAGCGACCGAGCGCGTTGCGAGAATTTTGGTGTTGCCGGATAAAACCAAGGTCCCGCGACTCGCGCTCGGGATGAGAAGGAGATGGCTTTATTGGTTCCTGGGTAAGTAATGTCCGAGCTTGTCTTCAAGGCTGTCATTCTGAGCCGCCCGAGCCGAGCCCGCGTTGGCGGGCGAGCTGAGGGCGAGCGAAGAATCTCGATAGCGGTGGATCCGACTCATACGGTTCCTTAGGCCGAACGATGTAGTGCAGCGCGCAAAAGGGCATTCGAAGAAGAGCCTCCGGATGTTCGCCTCAACGAACCGCACTCCAGATCCTCGCTCGCGCTCGGTGGCCCGCACGGCGGGCTCCTTCGCGCGGCTCAGGATGACCATGAAGGAGAGACATTAGTGATGCAGGAACGATAGCCGCTGCGGTTTGGCGATATGAAGCGTGTCGCGACTGCCGTCGTCCTGATTCCCATCGTGCTGCTGGTGGTTTTCCGGTCCCCGCTGTGGCTGTTTGCAGCGGTGGTCGGCTTTGTTGCTTTGGTCACAACACGGGAGTACCTGGGCATTGTCGAGCATTACGGGATCAAGCCGGCGAGAGCCCTAACCTATGTTTTTACGTTAGTTCTGTACGCGGCCTGGGTTGCAATCTTGGTGATCGAAGCTCGCCTGAACAGCTTACCGGCGCAATCCCTGAGGGCGGCCGCTTGGTTCGAGCATCCGTATCTGGCATTGGGTCTCGGCGTGTCCCATGCGGCGGAGGAGTCCCTGACGCTCGCCGCGCTGTTGTTCCTGTCCGTGCTGCTGGGGCGCGGGGATCTACGCTCCGCCCTTCCTGCTGCCGCCGTATCGGCTTTCGCCTTAGCCTACGTTGTCGTCCCTTTGTCATTGCTGATCGCCGTGCGCACCCGTCATGCCGGGGCATTCTTCGTGTTCTATGTCCTGGTCGTGGTCTGGGTGGGCGACATTCTGGCCTTCCTCGTCGGACGGTCCTGGGGGAACCGCAAATTGGCTCCGCTCATCAGTCCCCACAAAACCTGGGAGGGAGCGGTAGGTTCTTTCATCGGGGCTACGGCGCTCGGCACTCTGATCTTGCATCACGCCAGCGGAATTGTGGACTGTCTTGAGAACTATGGCGTCCTGGTGGCCGTCCGCGGCAATTTATTGAGCACAGTACTCAATCCGGGATCCAAGACGCTGTGGGTCTCCGTTTTAGTTTCGGCGGCAGTCAACCTGGCGGCGCAACTAGGCGATCTGGCCGAGTCTCTGCTGAAACGCGGCGCTGGGGTTAAGGATTCTGGCTCGCTCCTGCCCGGCCACGGAGGCATGCTGGATCGAATTGACGCTCTGCTCTTTGCTGCTCCGGTGCTGTGGTACTATGCGGAAGTCCTCACTGCGGTTCGCATCCCATAATCCGCCTTCATGAAGCGCATCGCCATCCTGGGTTCCACCGGCTCGATCGGACACAGCACACTCAACGTGGTGGAAGCCCACCCGGAGCGGTTTTCCGTTGTGTCCCTGGCCGCGGGCAGCAATGTCGAGGCAGCCTTCGAACAGGCAAAACGCTGGCGGCCGCGCGTTTTCTCGATGCGCAACGCAGAGAACGCGGAGAAGCTGCGGAAAAGACTGAATTCCGCCGAAGTCGAAGGTGTGGAAGTCGTGGAGGGTTCAGCGGGATCGGTCGCCGTAGCTACCCACCCCGCGGCTGACTTCGTGGTCAGCGCTATCGTCGGCGTGGCCGGACTGGAAGCAACTTACGAGGCGGTTCGTGCAGGCAAGAGTGTTGGACTGGCCAATAAGGAATGCCTGGTAGCGGCAGGTGAGTTGCTCACGGCGGAGGCAAAACAACAGGGCAAACCGCTCCTGCCGATTGACAGTGAGCACAATGCCGTACATCAGTGCATGCGTGCCGGGCGCCTGGAAGAAATCCAGTCTGTTTGGCTGACAGCCTCGGGAGGGCCGTTCCTCGATGTGTCGGCTTCCCACTTCTGCGGCATCACGGTGGAGGAAGCCCTCAACCATCCGACCTGGAAAATGGGCCAGCGCATCACCATCGACTGCGCCACGTTGATGAACAAGGGCTTCGAGGTGATTGAGGCCTGCCGTTTGTTTGGCCTGCCGCCCAGCCGGGTAAAGGTGATTGTGCATCCGCAGTCCACTATCCACTCGCTGGTGGAGTTCGTGGACGGCAGCATCCTGGCGCAGCTCTCGGTGACTGATATGCGCCTGCCCATCCTTTATGCCCTAGCTTGGCCGGAACGTATCCCCTCGGATTTTCGCTTCTCAGTGAATGACTTACGTCATCTGGATTTCCGCAAGCCCGATATGCGAAAGTTCCCCTGTCTGGCTCTGGCTTACGAAGCCGCCGAGGCCGGGGGCGCTAAAACTGTAGCCTTGAACGCGGCCGACGAGGTGGGGGTGGCCGCCTTTCTTGAGGGATCCATTGGATTCGATTCCATTCCCACCATAATTCGTGAGGTACTTAAAGAAACTAGCTCGCGAAATCCCGAATCTATTAAAGAAGTGCT